>CAXMPS010000113.1:0-1682 GCA_964194995.1 uncultured Gammaproteobacteria bacterium
GAACTTCTTCCGGAGCAGGAGATCCCTGATCTCCTGCTCCACCTGACCAACGTCTGGGAGACCGACTTCTCCAGAGCCACCGTCGATCTCAACGAGATCCTGGTCGGCATACCCGCGTTGGATCCGCGGGATCTGATACGGCCGATAGACGACCCTGCATTCCAGCCCGTCGCCGAAACCACCTGGCTGACCGACCAGGACCCCGGGCTGGCTCTCGAGATCGAAGGGGATGCCCGCTTCTACCCGCTCGCCGTCCTCACCCGGCACGAGATTGCCAACGACGACGTCGGCGGGATACCCGTTGCCGTCACTTTCTGCCCGCTCTGCAACACCGGCGTCGTGTTCGACCGTCGCTTCGATGGCCAGATTCTGCGACTTGGTGTCTCCGGTCTGCTCAGAAACTCCGATCTGGTGATGTGGGACGACGACACCACCTCTCTGTGGCAGCAGATAACGGGTCAAGGGATCGTCGGCACCTACGCCGGTGAGCAACTCGAGACGATCGGATCCGCCATCGTCAGATGGGCCGACTTTGCAGCCGCCTATCCAAATGGTCAAGCGATGAGCGATGACCAGGGATTCGGGATCAGGTACGGCACGAATCCCTATACGGGGTACTCCTCACGACCCGCGCCTTTCCCCTTCTTCAGAGGCGAGCTCGACGACCGATACCCAGCATTGGAGCGCGTGGTTGGGGTGACACTCGACGAGGCATCTAAGGCCTACCCGTTCTCAGAGATCCAGGAAGTCCAAGTGGTCAATGACGTCATGGCGAACCAGCCAGTAGTTGTGTTCTGGGGGGCGAGCGACACGGCCGATGCACTGGATTCCTCTCAGATCTCCGAGGCGCAAGGTATCGGCACCGGCATCGCCTACTCACCTGTCGTGGGCGGCCAGACATTGACTTTCGAAGCGTTAGGCGACATCGAGTTCCGTGACATCGAAACCGGCACCAAATGGTCGATTCTGGGCAAGGCACTCGAAGGCGAGCTCGCCGGTGAGGCGCTGGAGCTTCTACCCCACCGCAACGAGTTCTGGTTTGCGTGGCACGCGTTCTTCCCCGACTCGGATGTCTGGCAGGGCTAGGAGCCCGCTGAACAATGGATGTCACTCGTCTCGACGACCAACGGCATTAATCAGCAGACTCCTCTAGTCGACCATCAGCGTCCCGATCGCCCAGAAGAGGAACAAACCGATCGCCAAAAGGAGGACAGGCGCCGTCCTCCGCCAGTTGAGCAAGGACCAGGCACCGATGACAGCAAGAAGGATGGACATGGTTGCGGTCCACCACACGGGGACCAGCCCGGCGATTGCTCCTCCCACGATCAGGATGGCGATCACAACCAGAAAACCCCCCGCGACCAGCGAGTAGAGAACCTGTCTCGGAGTTGGCTCGCTCATTTGACTCCCGCAGCGTCCGCCACGTGCGTGTGCCATCGCGCCAACGACGCGAGGGTCTCGTGGGCGTTGAGGCCACTTGGGTTCGGGATAACCCACAACTCCGAACCGGCCATGGGGTGCGTCTGGCGACCGAGAGCCGACAGACGTTCTCCAAAAGCTGTCCGGTAGGCGGTCACCCCGGCAACGGCAACTACGACCGGGTGAAGCTGTTCGACCACCGTTCTCAGGCGAGTACCACCGACGACCAGCTCGCTCTCGGTGAGCTCCGAGGCCCTCACAGT
>CAXMPS010000114.1:0-3442 GCA_964194995.1 uncultured Gammaproteobacteria bacterium
CCCGACAGGCCCGGACCTGGGCAAGGAGTTCGTCGATCGGTGTCACGGCCGCCAGACCGTACCCTCTGGCCAGAAGACGGCGAACGCAGCCGTTGGTGCGTTAAAGATGACGAATGTGATCGCCGCTCAAGGCCGAGCACAAATCAATTCCAGGTTGGGCCATTTCTTTGCCTTGATCCCAGGTCAACGACTTCCACAATGTTCGGGGAGTTGTTGGACGGTTTCGGGGAGAGCTGTGCGGACGGCTTCTGCGATGTCACCGTAAGGCAGCGGCGAAGCGTCTAGCCGAAGCGTAGATCCAGCAGGTACCGCTCGGACACGCGCACATAACCGGCTGGGAGGGATGATTACGGCTGGTATGGTTTCCACCGGTTGGGGGGTGTTCGCCGGTTGAACTGTTAACCCAGTTCGGTCGGGTCACGGCCGCCGTCCCGGTGGTTTGCCACCCCGCCGAGGTTGAGGACCGGGCTGTTCCTGGCCATTGGGAAGGCGACCTCATCGTCGGAACAAAAAAGTCGGCTATTGGAACCCTGGTCGAACGCCGCACCCGATATGTGATGCTGTTTCAGGTCCCGAAAGGCAACAGAGCCGAACACGTGAGAATCGCGTTGACTGAGATGATCAGAAAACTGCGGGACCATCTCTGGCAATCGTTGACCTGGGACCAGGGCACCGAGATGGCTCAACACGCCAAATTCACCATTGATACCGGTGTCGACGTCTACTTCTGTGACCCGAACTCGCCTTGTCAGCGAGGATCCAACGAGAACACCAACGGCCTACTACGCCAATACCTTCCCAAAGGAACCGACCTCTCCCAACACACCTAACACGACCTAGACCAGGCCGCCTACTCACTCAACGCCCGCCCTCGACAAACCCTCGGTGACATGACACCATCAGAAAAACTCGCCGAAGTGTTGCAATAACCACCTGATCTCGCAGCCTTTATGTACGGGTGGGATAGACCCAACATGTGTCGACCGCTAGCCTGACCTGCCCGAACTGAGGAGTTCCCGTTGGCAATAGAGGCCATCCTGCTCGCAGCTCTTGCCCAGTCCTCACTACTGATTGCTGGTCTCATCGTTTATGGCGTCAGCTTCAGCACCAAGGTCATCGGCGGGTTCGCCGGGTTCGGTGCGGGGGCGCTGATCAGCGCCGTCGCCTTCGACCTGATCCCAGAAGCCGCCGACTTGGCCACGCTCGCCAGTGCGGCGCTGATCGTTGCCGGCGCCGGAATCTTCATTCTCGCCGACCGCGCAGTCGAAGCCCGCTTTGGTGGCGACGATCCGGACAATCCTCTAGGAATCGTCGTGGGCGCCATTGTCGACGGTGTCCCCGAATCGCTCATCTTCGGTATCGCCGTCACAACGGGAGACCCCATCAGCATCGCCTTCGTCGCTGCAGTGTGGGTGTCGAACGTTCCCCAAGCCCTCGCCCCCTCCTCATCACTCGCCGCCACTGGATGGTCGATGTGGAAGACAGCTTCAATGTGGGGTGCTGTTGTCCTGGTATGCGCAATCACCGCACTAGGCGGGTTCCTGATCGGCGAGAACTTCAGTGGCGCGACCGGTGCAGGTGCAGCCGCGGTAGCTGCAGGCGGAATACTGGCAATGCTCACAAACTCATTGATGCCCTTCGCCTTCAACAAAGGAGGGCGACTAGCCGGTCTCTGGACAGTGATTGGCTTCGCTGGAACGCTACTGCTGCTCTGACAGGGCCTGGGTGGGTCGAAGCAACATGCCGACACGGCGGGAACTCATCGAGAAGCCCAGACGAAACGATCTCTGTCCCTGGAACAGCGTGAAACGCTTTCAAGAAGTGCTGCCTCCCAAGCGGACGCTACGACGGGAGCCTCCGCGACCACTACCGGCGTGACTGAACCGGCATACGAACGCGCCCATAAGTGCCGAGGTCTTCGAGACCGTCACGGTGACCTGGGATGGCGAAAGCTGTACCTACCGCGGGTCCTCTACCACATTCGAGCCCTTCACGATGCTACGAGTGGAGTTCATCAACCTCACTGATGAGTATCGGAGGTTCGGCGGATACCACGATTCGGCATTCGATTTTGGCGTCGAACTTGCGACCATGGTGCGACCCATGGCGACGAACACCGGGTATCTCAAACTGAACTCCGCCAGATACGAGCTGAGTTGCGGGCCCGACATCCGTACGGAACCTTATGTCGAAAACCACACAGCAGTGATATTGACCGTCCAGTCTCCCTAACCGGACCATCTCCAAGCGAACCAACTTCTCACAGGCCGGCAGACGTCATGCCTGCGTTCAGACTCAGTTTCACGATTACCTCGGTCGACGTCTTGGGCGCATTGTGTGCGCCTCGAAATATCAGGTGGAGGTGTCATGAGGGTGCCCTCAGGGTGCCCGGAACCGGTTCCCATAGGTGCATAAGGTCGGCCCTTTGCAAGAGGGCGGACGTCCCCGACTGTTCGGACGCGGACGGCCTTGGCCAGTCCTTTTAATCGATGAGGCGGTTTCAGATGCGCCGCCGACTAATAACCAATATAGACCGAACAGGTGTTCGATGTCCAATCGGAAACCATGCCCTGCAACCATCGCACACAATTAGAAACAAGTCGGTTTGCCTTCTGATGCTGGCTCGGGGGGCCCGGATACACTGGCTTCGATGATCAAAAGGGTGCTCAGGCGTGCTTTGAGGCGTACGGGTCTCGATCTGGTCCGGTATCCGCCGTTTGAGTCTCTGCCCGGGCATCTCGGTTACATGTTCGACCGGCTGGGGGTGGACTGCGTGCTCGACGTCGGCGCGATGGACGGCCGGTACGGAGAGATGCTGCGCGGCATCGGGTATCGGGGCCCAATCCTTTCCTTCGAGCCGGTCGCCAGAAACCTCGATCTGCTCGAACGCAAGGTTGCGGGCGACCCCCTTTGGACCGTGGTGCCGCTCGCCCTCGGCAGTGCCGACGAAGAGCGGACGATCCACGTCTTGTCGGCGACCAATTTCAGCTCCCTCCTGCCGATTAACCCTTACGGGCGCCGATCCTTCCCCGGCGAGACGGACAAAACCTCGGAGGAGGTCGTGACGATCCGGCGCCTCGATGGCCTGATGCCCGAGCTGACGAGCGTCCCCGACGACTCGTCGATCTTCCTAAAGCTCGACACCCAGGGCTACGACCTCGAAGTGCTGGCGGGTGCGGCCGGTTGCCTGGACCGGGTCGTCGGCCTGCAGATCGAGATGTCACTCAAACCGATCTACAGCGGCATGCCGGACATGACCGAGGCGCTCACTGCGTTGCGCGAGCTCGGGTTCGACCCGACAGGTGTCTCGTCCCCGCGCCGGTATCCGAACCAGAGCAAGGCCGCAGCCGAGCCGTCCAGAAGAGTGATCAGCCATGCGGGCCACTGGAAAGAGAAGATGTATCCGAAACCCTGGTCCAAGACCCCGAGGTAGAACAGAACA
>CAXMPS010000115.1:0-2175 GCA_964194995.1 uncultured Gammaproteobacteria bacterium
ATCGATGCGGTGCCTTCAGGTCTCCGCTTTGTTGGTGGCCATCCGATGGCGGGTCGCGAGCATGCCGGGCCGGGCGCCGCTTCTCCTGCGCTGTTCCGAGGCGCGGCATGGATCCTTTGCGACGACCGAACTCAGCCCCAGGATCTTGCCTTTCTCGAAGAGATGGTTGGCTCGATCGGGGCCAACCCTGTTGTGATGAGCGCTGCTCTCCATGATGAGGTCGTAGCCGAAATCTCCCACATCCCCCATTTGCTCGCCGTGTCCTTGACAAATCTCGCCGCTGAACACCCCGACACCGCACAACTCGTCTCCGGAAGTTTTCGCGACCTCACCCGAGTGGCGGGTGCCGATTCGGGATGGTGGCCTGAGGTTCTCGCGGCCAATTCCGACGAAGTTACCAAAGGGCTGAGTCAGATGATCTCCTATCTCGCCAAGCTGGAATCACACATCAAAGCAGCCGATCTGGATGCCATCAGGACCACCCTGGAGACAGCACGACGGAATCGATCCGGCATGGCACCGACGTTGTCTCGAGTGCGAGTGGTCCTTCAAGACAAGCCTGGCGAGATCGCCTTGGTAGGCCATGCCCTCGAGTCGAGCCACGTCGATGTAAGAGACCTCCAGCTTCGCCACGCCGAACACGGCGGAGGCGGCATCCTGACCATCACAGTTCGCCCTGGCGAGGAAGGGCCGCTCCGGGCCGCCCTGACCCAGGAAGGGTTCGATACCGAATGACGATTCCCGAAGCCAGCTCCCGATTGATGGCGACCGTCCCTGGATTCGAGATGGATATCCATCACTTCCCCGAAGGCACCAAGACAGCTGACGACGCGGCCAAGGCGATCGGCTGCCCGGTGGCCGCCATCATCAAGTCCTTGGTCTTTGTCGCTGTAATGGAAGACGGGAGAGATGAGCCGGTTGTCGCCCTCGTCCCAGGTGACAAGCGGCTCGACACCAAAGCCCTGGCGGAAATCTCGGGCGCCGTTCGCTCCCGGCGGGCATCGCTCGAGGAGGCCAGAGATGCAACCGGCTATGCCGTCGGGGGAACTCCACCCTTCGGGCACACAACCCCGTTACGCGTATTCGCCGATGTCTCGTTGAAAAGGAACGACCCGGTTTGGGCAGCCGGAGGAACCCCTACGACAGTGTTCCCAATCTCGATCCCCGACCTGGACCGACTGGCGAAGCCAGTGTGGACAGACCTCGCCGAGTAGGAAACCGGCTGCGTCAGGCGGAAAGAAAGGCACGGGGGCACTCGACTCGTGGCATTTCCCCTATGGCCATAGTGCAAATACCATGACGGGGTGAGCGAAGCACCCCTCCTCCAGATTGAGAACCTCCACGTCTCTGTTGGCGACGTCAAATCTGCTGGCGACGTTAAATCTGTTGGCGACGTCAAAATCCTCAAAGGCGTCGACCTGACCGTCGACCGCGGCGAGATCCACGCCCTCATGGGCCCGAACGGCTCAGGCAAGTCGACTCTTGCATCGGTCCTCATGGGGCACCCGTTTTACAAGGTGACCGAAGGGCGGATCCTCTACCGCGGTGAGGACATCGCCGGCATGTCGCCCGACAAGCGAGGCTCCGCTGGCATGTTTCTCGCTTTCCAACACCCCGAGGAGATCCCCGGAGTCTCGGTCATCCAGTTTCTCCGACAGGCATTGGCGAATCGGACGGGCGTCGACCTGACCGTGCTCGAGCTTCGCTTGAAGGTGATGGACGTCATGAAGGAGTTGGGGATGGAGTCGTCGTTCGCCGACCGCTACCTGAACGAAGGCTTCTCCGGCGGCGAGCGAAAGAGGAATGAAGTGCTCCAGATGGCCGTGCTCGAGCCCGAGTTGGCCGTAATGGATGAGACCGATTCGGGGCTCGACATCGATGCTCTCAGAATCGTCGCCGACGGAGCCAATAAGCTCACCGGCCCCGACCGAGGCTTTTTGATCATCACTCATTACCAACGCCTCCTCGATTACATCACTCCTGACGTGGTTCATATCTTCATGGACGGACGCATCATCGAAAGCGGAGGGGCCGACCTCGCCGCCCGACTCGAAGAAGAGGGATACGATTCCTTCCGGAGCGTGTTGACTTAACTGTGACCGACCTGTCCCATCTGAAAGCTGATTTTCCTGTCCTCGAGAACGGGGTTCATTTTCTCGATTCAGGTGCGTCGTC
>CAXMPS010000116.1:0-1689 GCA_964194995.1 uncultured Gammaproteobacteria bacterium
GCCTGAATCAGATAGCCGCTGAGAGTAGAGCCAAGTGCGATTGCAATACCTTCACCGTCTTCGGCCTCGGCCTGACCGCATGGGCCGCTGTTGCCGTCACCCTGGCTCTGGATCCCAAGACCGTCTTTCACAATGCCCAAGTCTCCACCAATTGGCGTCACCGACAACAGTTCCGGGCTGGTCCCGAATGTAACCGGTGTGCACTTGTTCCGAGCCGTAGTGATGGTTTGGGTCTGATCCGTCCAGGTCACGTTGTCTGTGTCGCCAAGATTGAGAAGGACAACCGAAGTGTTCCCGACAATCACAGGTGGTCCATCATGTGATCCAGATGCCAAACCGGCCGGCACAATTACGGCTATAAGTGCCGCAATTGAGATCAATATCGGCAACCGCGCACGTTTTTTCCCAGTCATTCCCAAACTCCCGCCAGTTTCTGATCGCTGCTAATCAAAGGTGCGAAAACGCACCTTCCTTAAGATAGCAAACGGCGAGAGGACCCGTGAACAGGGGAAACTCACTCACGGTGAGCAGTGATTCAGAAATCGAGAACTCCGACTTCCACGAAGCTAAGGGCAGCCTCAGCGAGTCGACTCGATGGCCGCCCAGATCTTGGCCGGAGTCAAAGGCATGTCGAGACTCTCGATCCCAAACGGAACCAGGGCGTCGATCACAGCGTTGACGATGGCGGGAGC
Source organism: uncultured Gammaproteobacteria bacterium (assembly GCA_964194995.1). Taxonomy (GTDB): domain Bacteria; phylum Actinomycetota; class Acidimicrobiia; order Spongiisociales; family ZC4RG35; genus JACZUI01. The sequence continues at coordinate 693 of CAXMPS010000116.1, forward strand.
AGATCCGATAGTTCCGGCCTCGCCGATTCCTTTAGCGCCGAGGGGATTTTCGGGTGTGACGGTCTCGGTGTGGTCCACCTCGAAGAATGGAAGGGACGAGGCGGTGGGGATGAGATAGCTGGTGAGATTCGCGGTGATCGGGTTGGCGTGGTCGTACTGGAACTGCTCGAACAGCGCCTGCCCCACCCCCTGAGCCACACCGCCGTGCACTTGGCCATCGACGACCATCCGGTTGAGGATCACTCCGGCGTCGTCACAGGCAATATGTCTGAGAAGAGCCACGGCGCCGGTTTCGGTGTCCACTTCTACAACCGACAGGTGGGTACCGAACGGGAAGGTGGCTTCGTCCTGATCCCACGTCTCTTCTCCCCTCAGGCCAGGCTCCATGTCGTCAGCGAGGTTCGAGGCTTGGGAGGCGACAGCGGCGATTTGGGCGAGTGTCATGGCGGATGTGGGAACGCCGATGACACCGATCCGCCCATCTTCGAACTGGACAACATCATCGATCCCAGCCTCAGCGTGATAGGCGAACACCTCGCGCGCCTTGTGGAGAGCTTTCTCCCCGGCGCCGAGGATGGCCGAGCCTGCGATCTGTAACGACCGCGATCCCATCGTCCCTCCGCTGCGAGCGATCCTGTCGGTGTCTCCCTGGACGAACCTGATCTTGTCGATCGGGAGCTTGAGAACGGCCGAGACAATCTGAGCGAACGTGGTCTCGTGACTGTGGCCGTGTGACACGGCCGCCGAGTAGAGGGTTGCCGTGCCATCGGGGTTGATCTCGACCGCACCCCAGTCCTCCCGGCCTGCTGCGGCCGTGATCTCCACGTACGACCCGATGCCGACGCCGAGCTGGAACCGATTGCTGACCCGTCTTCGCTGGTCTTGTTCCGCTCTGAGATCGTCATACCCGCCAGTTCGTAGAGCGAGGTCGAGTGCTGCCCCATAGTCACCGGTGTCGTAGCGCTCGCCGAGCACGGTCACATGGGGGAAGGCGTCC
>CAXMPS010000117.1:0-1602 GCA_964194995.1 uncultured Gammaproteobacteria bacterium
ACCACGGCCGACATGGTACCGCTGCTGGAATCGGCCTCGATCTCCAGCGGCAGCATCACGCCGATCGAGACCCGACCGCACTCGGCGGTGCCTTCCAAACGAAGCCGCGTCCTCGTCGGTGGGGCCGTCGCGGTCGTGGCGATCATCGCGGCCGTGGCGGTGGTCATGAATCGTTCCGGTGGTACCGTGGGTTCCGAGCTCGATGGCAACATGTTGGCGGTAGCACCGTTCGACGTCATCGGGGAGGACCTGGACCTGTGGTCGGAGGGAACGGCCGATCTGCTGACCCACCAGTTGGATGGCGCCGGGCCCCTTCGCGCGACGGCACCGTCGGTGGTGATGAAACAGTGGGAGGGGCGAGCCGATGCGGCCTCCGCAGCGCGACTGGGCAGCAACCTTGGCTCAGGGCTGGTGGTCTTCGGTCGTATTGTCGCCATCGGCGGTGATTCCGTAAGAATCTCGACCACCCTGTACGACGTTGCCAACGCATCCACTCTCAGCACGTTCGAGATCGAGGGACCGAAGGATCGTATTCCCACCCTGACGGACGACCTGGCTGTCGAATTACTCGATGTCCTGAGCAGCGTGCGTACCCTGGGAGTCGTACGGCTCTCTTCACTGGGGTCGACGTCGCCCGCGGCCATCCGGGCGTTTCTGAGGGGAGAGCAACACTACCGCCGGTTCGTCCTGGATTCGGCGATCCACCACTACCGTCGAGCGGTTGAGCAAGACAGCAGCTTTGCCCTTGCATGGAACCGCATCGGGTTCGCCCAAGCGTGGTCCGGAAGCCCCATACTCGGTAGTTCCGGTCTCCTTCGGGCGGGAGCTCTGAATCATGGGTTGTCGGCCAGAGAGAGCACGTTGATCAGGGTGGACTCGATATGGGCGACCATAACCCCCATCCGCGATTCGACATCCTGGGCTTTGACACACGAACTCCTCGAGGTACTGGGACAGACTGTTGCGCTCTATCCCAACGATCCACAGGCCCACTATCGCCTGGGAGAGATTCGTCATCATTACGGTTGGATCGCAGGGGTGTCGGTAGACGAGACCATCGAACCTTTTGCCACTGCGGTGGCCTTGGATTCCGGCTTCTCGCTGGCTTACCCTCACTTACCCAAATTGTATGGCAGAGCCGGAGACATCGGGGGAGTGCGCACGACCACGACAGCCTATCTGGCACTCGCCTCCATAGGCTTCCAAGCGAATGTGGCCCGCTTCACTGACGGACTACTCGGTGAGGAACCGAACCAACTCGACTGGGACACCGTGCCGAGACCAGTGTTGCTGGAGACTGCCCGTGCCCTCTTCGAGCTCGAGGACCAAGCGGAAACCGCCCTCAAGCTGGCTCGAGCAGTCGATCGGACCGCTCCACCCGACCAGATCGACCCGGTCCCATTTGAGGCCTTGGCTCTGGCATACCGTGGTCGACTGGACGAGAGCCTTGCTAAGGTGGATCACTCGGCTGGGTTCTATTACGATCTCATCCTCGGTGAAGTGGCCCTCCTGAGGGACCTGAATGAGGATTCCGTCACCGCCTTGATCGCCCGGACAGATGAGCCCGGACTGCTCCCGCAATGGCTTGTTCCAATCGTGGCT
>CAXMPS010000118.1:0-1155 GCA_964194995.1 uncultured Gammaproteobacteria bacterium
GGACAACCCGCCGATGATGAACATGGCGATGAACCCGATGGAGAACAGCATCGGTGTGTTGAGGGTCAGCTTGCCGCCCCACATAGTGCCGATCCAGTTGAAGATCTTCACCCCCGTTGGGACGGCGATGAGCATGGTTGCTAAGCCGAAACCGGCCTCGGCCACCGGGCCCATGCCTGCGGTGAACATGTGATGCGCCCACACCCCGAAGCCGAGGAAGCCAATGGCGATCCCGGAGAAGACGACGAACTGGTATCCGAAGAGCGGCTTGCGGGAGAACACCGGGAGGGTCTCTGAGACGATGCCCATCGCGGGCAGGATCAGCACATACACCTCGGGATGACCAAAGATCCAGAACAGGTGTTGCCACAGGAGCGGATCACCCGCCGCCTGTGCCTCGTAGAACACCGTCCCGAAGTTGCGGTCGAAGAACATCTGCCACAGCCCCACCGCGATGACCGGGAGGCTCAGGATCAGTAGGAACGAGGTCACGACGGTCATCCAGGTGAACACCGGCATCTTCATCATCGTCATGCCCGGGGCGCGCATGGTGAAGATGGTGGCGATGAAGTTTGCCGAGGATCCGATCGAAGCGATGCCAAGCAGCTGCACCCCGATGGCGTAGTAATCCATCCTGACGAACTCGGTGACCTCGGTGGACAGGTTGGCGTATCCAACCCAGGCGCCGTCCGGCGAGCCCCCGAGGAAGAACGAGGAAGACAGCATGATCACCGCGAACAGGAAGAGCCAGAACGAGAAGGCGTTGAGTCGGGGGAAGGCGACGTCCCTTGCCCCGATCTGTAGCGGGATCATGTAGTTCTGGAAGGCGGCGGCGACCGGCATGATGACGGCGAACACCATCGTGATGCCATGCATGGTGAACAGCTGGTTGTAGGCGTCGGCGGTGAGGATCGTGCTGTCGGCCGAGGCGAGCTGGGTGCGGATCATCAGCGCCTCGAGCCCACCAACCACGAAGAACACCAGGGCCGACACTCCGTACATCAAGCCAATCCGCTTGTGATCGACCGTGGTGAGCCAGCTCCACACCCCCTTCGTCGACGGGGTGTAGCCGAGATCTTCGACGGGGGCGGTTATGGCCATATCAGTTCTTCCCGCTCCTGGCTACGGGCCACATCGGGCCCCGGCTCAGCTGAC
>CAXMPS010000119.1:0-1980 GCA_964194995.1 uncultured Gammaproteobacteria bacterium
CCCTCGAGTGCGTGATAAAAGATCTTCGTACCCTCGAACCTGTTCTCACCTATGACCTGTGGGCTCTCCTCGACCAGGAATTGGTTAACCGAAGCATGGAAGGTGCCATCGTCAAAGTACAGTTCGTACCACGGTGCACCGGGCCGTTGGCGCTGGTAGATGGTCCCGGCGATGTCCGCAAAGGATGTCACCGGGCCGGGTTCTACCCCGTCCCCCGTGCCGCAGGCTGCCAATAGCAACAGCCCGACAGCCATCAAACTTGCAATGGGTTTCAGCACGATGTGCCTCCCTGTCGATCATCCTTTCCCGGATGACTGCCGAACCGACGAGGCAACCCACCGTCCCTCGACGAGACCTAGGGCCGAGCGCCGGTCCGTCGATGCTCCAACCATACGCTTTGTGGCAGCGCCGCGACGTACGCACAGAAACTCGACTCTCCGCCCAAACGACCCGCCCATATCGGCACATATGCGCTACCTGAGATTGCGGTTCCGAGCTGACCCGCATGGTCACGCCAAGGGGGAAACGAAACGCAACCAGGGGACTACGGGCCGCGCGTCTCGGAGGTCAGGGTGGGCTGTCTCGCCGAGCTACGAGCAGGTAGGTGTTCATGTCACCCTTCCCCTTCACCGCAATGACGCCACGGGGCTCACAGACGAACTGGTCCCGGATCAGCTCATAGGTCGCCTTGGTCACCTGGATCGATCCCGGGATGCCTTCGGATTCCATGCGGCTGGCGACATTTACGACGTCGCCCCACAGGTCATAGGAGAACTTGTGGGTTCCGACCACCCCAGCGACGAGCGGACCAGAGTTGATCCCGATCCGCAGCGTGATGTCATGGCCGTCGAATTGGGTGGCTGCGGTGTGGTCGCGGATACGGAGCGCCAACTCGGCAATGGCTTGGGCATGGTCGGGCCGTGCCGTCGGCACGCCGGCGGCGACCATGTACTCGTCGCCCACGGTCCGGATCTTCTCCAAACCCAGCTCCTCGACGAAGGCGTCAAAGGACGCGAACACGTCGTTGAGCAGTTCGATGAGCTGAGGAGGCGTCATTTGGGCCGACATCGGCGTGAAGCCGACCATATCGGCGAACAGGACCGACGCCGACTCGTAATCGTCCGCGATCAGCGCCTCATCCGCCTTCAGCCGCATCGCGACCTCGTCGGGCAGGATGTTGTGCAACAGATCGTCGGATTCCTTCTGGAACCGGTCACGCTGCCGCACGAAGTAGATCATGGCGAGGAGCATCACGAGGCCGAACGCAACGAGATTGAACGCGATCTCAGCCTCGGGGGTCTCACCGGGGTAGAGCGGATCCACCCAGGTTGGGATGAGCAGCGTGAGCGCGACCACCACGAGGAATGCCACAAACCACAGCACCGCCGTCCTGATGCCGAAGAGGATCAGGATCATGACCACGATGGCCACGGTGAAGATGGAGTCGATTCCCGAAGCCACCAGCCCGCCCTGCAGAGCCGCGAGTGGGATGCTGACCAGAAGAATAATCCCGAGAAGCAACTGGACCCATAGTGAGAAGAGACGCGGCTTCCATTGCAGCGCCACCAGCAGTGGGATGAAGAGGGCAACCACCAAGGCGTTGAAAGCAGCCACCCAAACGAACCCGGAACCGAGAGCTTCGAGCACGGTCGGGATCGTTAGGAGGGTGGCTACCCAACCGACCGCCAAGAACAGCCGACGCTTGGCGCGCTGCTCGAGGGTCTCCTCCGGATAGGCACCGAAGTGGACCAACCAGTCCCAAATGCGTCCCAGTTGCAGCCGGAGGTCCATTCTCCGACAGTAGTGAGAACGTCCCAACATCGCCTGGGTTCGTACCGCCCATATCGGCACATATGCGCTACCTGCGAGAGTGGACGAGGTAGCGCATATTGCCGGTTATGCGCTACCTGCAGGCGGACTGTTAGCGCGCGTGAGAGTGTATCTCCCGTACAGTTGGTGAACGGTGTAGAGGAGAGCCGA
>CAXMPS010000120.1:0-4584 GCA_964194995.1 uncultured Gammaproteobacteria bacterium
GATCAGCTTCGACTATTTGGGCAGGCTCGCTCGTCTTCAGGACCTGATGGCTGGCCGAGGGGTTGATGTCGCCCTTCTGTCGGTCGGCGCTGATCTCCCTTACTTCACCGGGTACGAGGCGACGGCCTCCGAGCGTCTGACAGTTCTTGTCGTCCGACCCGAAAGCCAGCCGGTGCTGTTGATACCTGAGCTCGAGGCGCCACGTGTCCGGTCTAAGGGGCTGATTGTCGAGCCCTGGTCCGAGGCCGATGATCCGATCGAGAAAGCGACTGCCCTCGTCGACGCACCCGCCAGGGTTGCAGTCGGGGATCACATGTGGTCGGTCTTCCTGGTTCGCTTTCAGAAGTCGTGGCCACACACGTTGTGGATGCCGGCGTCAGAGTTGACCACCGAGCTACGTATGAGAAAGGACACCGACGAAATAGAGGCGCTGCGACAAGCGGCGCACGCGGTGGACCGGGCAATGGTTCGGATTCCGGGAGACGTCCGATTCAGCGGGAGGACAGAGCGCGATATCGCTCGTAATCTTGCTGAACTGACCGTCACCGAAGGTCATGATGTTGCCGAGTTCACCATCGTGGCATCAGGTCCCAACGCGGCCTCACCACATCACGAGCCCACCAACCGGATCATCGAGAAGGGTGACCTGGTGGTTTGTGACTATGGCGGACGGTGGAGTGGGTATTACTCCGACTCGACCAGGACCTTTATCGTCGGCGACCCGACGCCACGGCAAGCAGAGATTCATTCTGTGGTCCTTGGTGCCAACGAGGCTGGGCGTGCGGCGGTCTCCCCCGGAACACCATGTGAGGAGGTCGATCGTGCTGCCCGCAGGGTCATTGCGGAGGCCGGGTTCGGGGAGTATTTCATCCATCGGACCGGTCATGGGATCGGTCTTGAAGTGCACGAGCACCCCTACATGATCGAGGGCAACGGCCGGCGCCTAGAGGAAGGCATGGCGTTCTCGGTCGAGCCGGGGATCTATCTGCCGGCTGAGTTCGGAGTGCGGATCGAGGACATCGTTGTTTGTGGTGAACAAGGTGTCGAAGATCTCAACCGGTCGGATCGGAGCCTCGTAGAAGTCGGCTAGGACTAGGGCCCTGTCGGCCTAATCGATATAAGTGTGGAGCCACGTTTCCGTTGTTGCGCCGTCAGGCCCGGTGACGGTCCTTCTGATCGTGACGGTCCCCGGGATCGGTCCGGTGACAGAGGACGTCACCCTGCGGGCATCCGAACCGCCAGATGCGCTCACATTGACTGTGGTTCTTCCCCCAGAATGCCAGCCGACCATGGTGCGACCGTCGTTGTTGGCCCAGAATTCAATCGTTATCGATGTCGACGTGTATCGGGTGTTGATGTAGATGGGGTTCCCGGAGTCATTGACAAAGATCACGTTCAGGTTGGGGTAGCCAAGCGTCGCCTCAACTCCCTTTGGGTATCGGCTGATGTACTTGCTGTGTGGTTTGTGCTTGACATCGTCATAGGCGCCCCAGTAGATGGCGTTGTAGAGCGTGGTTCCGAACTGGCTGGTTCCGCCGCCGATGTTCAGGGGGTGATCACAGCAATAGCCCTCACCGTCCAACAGGATTGGGGCGGCCACATATCCTTCGGCCTTTGTGGGTCGGCCAATCACGTCCCATAGGTCGAATGTTTCCCAGGGGAGAACCACCCAACCGTCCAACTCGCGGGCCATTTTGTGAATATTGGCAACACGCGGCTCGCAGCATTTGTGATACGTGGTGAATTGCGACACGAGGTGCGTCGGCGGGCGCGGTGGAGGTGTGATCGCTGTGAGCGGAATTGCTCGGGTGAGGAATGCTGCCATGGCGCCTCGGGATACACCGTCGCTGGGGCAGTACTCATCGTTAACAGGGGGGTTGCAGCCGAACGTGATTCCCCCCTCGGCGATGTCGTCGATGTTTGATTCGAAGATCGAATCGTCGTCATCGGTGAATCGGTCGGTATTGGTTGCCGGGGCCAGGTTGAAAGCCCTGGTCAGGAAAGCAGCCATTTCGCCTCTCGTGATCGTTTTGTTTGGGCAGAATCGGCTGTTGACGGGTGGGTTACAGCCATTGGTTATTCCGGCTTGGGCGATTTTGTTGATGTCCCCGTTGAAGATGCTCCCATCGTCGTCGTCGAAGTAGTCGATGCTTGCCGCGGGGAGGTTGAGTGATCTGGACAGGAAGGCGGCCATTTCACCGCGGGTTACCGGCCGATCCGGGCAGAACTGTTGACGGTCGGAGCACCCTTTGGTGATTCCCTCGGCAAATATTGCTTCGATCGAGGGCTCGAACGTGGAGTTGTCATCGTCGATGAATGAGCCACCTGGAGCCAACTCATCTGCCATAGCCGAACCCCCCAACGCGACGAACGCAGCAACAGCGAGGGTGAGGATAAGGACTCGGCGCATCGTTGTTCAGTCTTGCACGCAACCGCGTTCAAGCGGAAGGTTTAGGCATTGGCTCGCACGGTGATCACTGCGGTGTGCACGACGGCACCGTCCCAGCGCCACCGGCCGATCATGCTGTGGTTGCCCGATGTGAACACGAAATTGCCTCGCCACGTCCTGATCGACACACCCGTCTCGGTCGTGGTGGGTAGCTCGTTCGCCGACTGGGCCGAACCGTTGACGCTGAGTGAGAATCTGGTGTTGGCCCCGTTGAACTCCCCCAACTCCGAGCCGGAGGCCGGCAAGACCTGGAACAGCCCTTCTTCGACGCGATAGTTTCTCCCGCTGACCACATCGACGGTCAAGGTGCATCGAGTGCCGTCCTTGTCGCACGTGAGCGAACCGTGGTTCGACATCGGGATGGTCATCACCAAAGAAGGAAGGTTCAATGCTCTTCTGAGGAAGGCGGCCATGGCACCGCGGTCGACGGTGTCGTTGGGGCAGTAGCGGTTGTTGGCAGGCGGGTTGCAGCCTTTGGTGATGCCGGCCTGGGCGATGGCGTTGATGTCGGCTTCGAATATGGAATTGTTGTCGTCGATGAAGTGGTCGGTCGAGGAGTTGGGAAGTCCGAGGGCTCTTCTGAGGAAGGCGGCCATGGCTCCACGGTCGACGTCCCGGTCGGGGCAGTAGCGGTTGTTGGCAGGCGGGTTGCAGCCTTTGGTGATGCCGGCCTGGGCGATGGCATCGATGTCTTCCTCAAACAGATGCCCGTTGTCATCAGAAAAGAACCCTTTGATAGTCAAACCCTCAGCCGCACCCGCAAGGACTAGAACAATGCCGAGGGCGGCGATCGAGACGAGGACTACTGGTATCGCCGGGCGCTTCACTCGATCTCCAGCGTTTCGAGGACAGCATTTACCTTTTCGACGAGCTCGACGCGGTCGATGTGGGATCCGAGAACCACGTATAGACAGAATGCCCGGCCGTTCTGGGTGAAGAAGTGCTGGAGCCCGCTCTGGCCTGGCACCCCATGTTGCAGGGCGTCACGATCGAACAGCTTTGGATCGAGCTGACGTGGAATCCCCTGTGAGGCAAAGAGGGGCGTGTTTGCGCTCTCGGAGCCATATTCGAAAAGTATCACCATCACGTTCGCCGGTCCCATCGACTCCACCGCCCCGGCACCGAACGATCCCCTCAGTGGTGGTAGAGGAAAAGAACCGAGATGAAGAACGGTTTCTTGCGTCGGCCCAGCGGACGATGCAGTGCTCTCGCCGCCAGCGATCGATGCCTCCCATCCGTTCGGCACATCTACCGATATGCCCGACTGGCTCAGTTCGCTCATAACAAGACCCCGGTGACCGCTATCAGCCCGGCAACTCCGGTTGCAGATATCGCCAGGCGTCGGACCTGTGGCCCGAGCCGGTCCATCATGCGATGGAACTCGCGCAGGTCACTCGGTCGTCGGATCCTGGCGGCGAGGATGAGAGCTACCGACCGTCCGAATCCGAAGATGATCCCAACCAACGCTCCAACGGTCGGAGATGCTGTGAGGAACTCGGCGATCAGAGTCGCATAAACAGTCCATGTCACGACGAAGGTGGCGAGACCCAGCCCAAGCTGGCCGCCGAAAGCTCCGCCCTAGACCCATCCCCGGTAGTAGCCAATCCAGTGCTCATTGACCTGTCTCGAGGGACCTGGATGGGGTACTTTGGCAAGATCGAGAAGCCCTGCGACGATTGCCACCGCTCCCATCAGGCCGAGGGTGACCCCGCTGTCGAACCCCCCGACCAATCTCCCGATTGAGCCCAGAACCCATCCGACAAGGCCGGCGGTCAGGACCGATGCCAGCGTGAAAGCCCCGACAGTGGTACCCCAGCGGTTGTTGCGGCCCCGCTCTCCGAGCGGGTGGATGCTGGACAGCATCGACTCTCCTCAGGGTGACCAGCTTGAGCGGACCGCGGCCATGAGTGCGATGATCGAAGCGAGTGTGAGTTGGGTGATCATCGGTCTAGCGGGTTTTGGTAGAGGGACGGATCTCCGGGTTCCACTCCCGACCTTCGCAACCGAGAATCAGTGAATTGCTCGCGGTCCGTTGTGCTGAGCTGAGTCGGGTCTCCTGAGTCGGCGACGGACTGGCGAAGAAGACTCAGCAGCTGATTCCAGTTCCCCGCCGAACCCTCACCGATTACTCGAGC
>CAXMPS010000121.1:0-3535 GCA_964194995.1 uncultured Gammaproteobacteria bacterium
CGCAGCGGCCCACCGGCGGGAGCGGTGAAGATCAGGTCGTCGTCTCCCTGATATTCGGTGAGATGTTGGGCGAGCACGTCGACGAGCCAAGCGGGGATCGAGATCGTACGGCGTGCCGCCTTGGTCTTCGGTTGTCCGAACGCGACTTCGCCTCGCACGTCGCTCAGGCTGCGCTCGATCCGGATGGTCCGTCTCAGCGGTTCGTAGTGCTGGCGTGCGAGACCGGCGAGCTCCCCAAACCGCGCCCCGGTGTAGGCAGCAGTGAGCACCAAAGCGTGGAAACGCGAATTGATGGCGTCAGCGAGCTGCTGGATCTCGGCGGGGGAGAGGAATCTGTTCTCCGTCTGTTCGATCCTGGGCAGCTTCACGCCCTGGCAGGGGGAGCGGGGGATGAGCCGTGACTCAACGGCGACGGTGAAGATCCGACCCAGGATCTCGTAGGCCTTGCGGATGGTGGCCGGTGCATATCCCGAGGCGGCGAGTTCGGCCACCCATTGCTGCACGGCGATGGGCTGCACGTCGGCCAGCCTGGAATCCCCGAACGCGGGCAGGATGAAGCTCCGCAGGTACGTGTCGTCCCGTGCGATGGTGGAGCGACGCCGGTTGAGCCGGCTGGCCTCTACTTGAAGGGCCCACTCGGCCACGGTGATCTTGCCAAGCTGAGGGTCGGTCCAATCGCCCCGAGCTCGATCGGTCTCGACGGTGGCTGCGAACAGCTCGGCATCGGCCTTCCGAGTGAAGGTCTTGTGGCGCTGGCGCCGATCAGGACCTCGATATCCGACTCGCCAGGCGCGTCCCTTCTCTCGATTGATCTTCTCCACCCACGCCATTCGGCACCTCCTCTACCGGGAAGTTGGCCCGGTCTCTTGATTGTGCGGTTCACGTGTGACGTGTTCGTCCGATCTGGTCGTCGATCCAGCGTTCGACGTCGCTCCATCGGAAGCGTAGATGCCGGCCGACGCGGAATCCTGGCGGGCCGTTGCGATGGTGTCGCCACGCGTAGACCGTGGCCACCGGCACTTCGAGATACGCAGCGAGATCTTCGACGGTGAGCAGCTGGTTGAGGTTTTCCATGTCAGCAATCGTGCTTCGGGAGGGTTACAGATGGATGACAGATCGCTATCAACAGGTCCCCGAAGCGTTTTGTTATCGATCTGTAACCCATTCGTAACCCTCGAGGGCCATGAATGGGCCAAGAGAGCCGTTGCGTGCACTGTGAACGCGTAGAGCGTGAGGATGTGGAGGACGATGCCGAACCAGCCTGGATACGAGCCGGCCGAATCAGCCTCGCAGAGTCGCTCTCCGTTCGGTTTAGAGCGTCCTACCGGCGGGATTGCGTCGGTTCCGGCAACGGTGCTGGGTTTGCGTCGAACCACGTTTCCCCGAAATGGGGGAAAGCAACACGGGACACCGACGGGCCGGCTCCGAGGTGGAACACACTGCCGACGACGAGGAACAGAAGCGTTCCAGGCCAACCTCGCGATTCCGACAGCGGAGATCCCCGGGTCACCCTCGCGCATCTCGCGTAGATCGCTGTCAACGACACACGCACATGCAACACATGTTGCGAAGGCAACCAGTTGACCAAGGAGACACCGATGACCGTCCGACAGCGAACTGAGCATTTCAGAGTCAGACGAGTGCACAGTTGTGCGGCGGGTTAACCAGTTGACCGGAGAGGGGACCCGATGACGTTGGACCGGGGCCGGCTGGGGAAGATCGACCAGCGCGTGTTCGCTGAGCTGGATCAGGGGGATGGGGTCCAGGTGGTGAAGGTGCCGGTGTCTGCTGCGGTGTGGTCGACGTGGCGGAGGTACTGCGAGGCGATGGGAGTGTCGATGGGGGAGGGGGTGGCGAGGCTGATCTTTGGTGAGTTAGAGACGGTGGTGGATGGAGTTGGTACCACGGCTGCGGAGCTTGCTGACCAGATCGCAGAGAAGGCCGCGGAAAGGTCGGAGAGGATGGATGCTCGGCAGAGGGAGCTCGCGGTTCGAGCTGAGGGTCTGCGGACAAAGGAGGAGCGTCTCAGGACTTGGGAGCGGGAGTTGCGGACACCGCGGAGCCCTGCGGCTCACCCCCGCTACGGCGTCAAGGTGGGTCGCAACGAACGGTGTCCGTGCGGCTCCGGATTCAAGTACAAGCACTGCCATGGCGGCCCACTGCGGCCAGAGCCTTGACCTGCTGCCGGTCTCTTGCGCGGCACAGGAGGCGTTGTATGAGGTTTTATGTGCTCAACCCACATACAGGCGCATAAAGCCACATACGCAGCCGGCGAGTCCTTGTTGTGAGGAGTTTCTCTACATAATCAAGAAGGTGTGTCGGCCTGCGGGCGGCCCGGGGGCCGTCCTCGGCCGGCACAGAATGGATATGTTCAGAGGACTCTGCCGGATTCCGATTAGGTAGACACGATGCGCGTGGACTTCAAGCACGGCTTGGATCGACGTCCTGGCCGTGCGCCCAGATGGTGGCCGGTCATCGCGGGCGCTGTCGGTCTGATAACTACCCCGTTTCTGCTGGTTGCGGCGATCGTTGCCTACGAGTAGTACGACCAGTACCAGCCCTTCGTGGCCAACATCAGCGTCGACTTCAACGCTCGGCCGGTCATCGTTGAGGCTGGAGAGGTAAAGCCGGGCGGTCCGGACTCGGAAACCGTCGGCATCATGGCAGCTCCGTGCAGGAGTGGTCCGGAGTATGAGATCTCGTACACCGAAACCGCGATTGTCATCATTGCCACAGAGCCAAACCCACATACCAAGTCGTGCCAGCCGGCCACCCTCAGACAGACACTGCCCCTTGACGAACCTTGTTGGGAACCGTGCCATTGTCGACGGGTCCACAAACGAGATCTTGTGGGAGCCTGACCAAACGTCCTGATAGCTCCGAGGCATTGCTCCGATTGAACAATGAGCGAAAGCAACGAATGCTCGACTCATTGTCGAGTGAGTTCGTGTCGGACAGTTCACACGTACGATTCGGATTCGCGCAGGATGTCGCGAATCATCGCGTACGTTCCGCGAAGCATGGCAATCATCGGCGCACCTTTCGCCGTCCCGCTTCCTTCCCCGAAGCCCACCGTTGGTGGAAGGTCGTACTTGACATACATTGGGTCTGGTGGCGGTGTCGGACAACGGACGACGGCCACCACATCCCCGTCCTCAAAGGGGCCGCGGAACCTCATCTGATCGAGAGCGCACTCCGACGGGAACCGCAACTCGGCTTCCGGGATCGTTGTCGCAGTGATCAGAATCGACCGATGCTTGTCGCGGTTCCACAATTGATGGAGCTGGTAGAGCAGCGACTCGTCGATGTCGTGCCCTGAGTCGATCACCTTGAATGGTTGGAGGCGTTCGATCATCGCTAGAGCGTCCGGGCCAACACTCGCTGTCTTGCGAGGATGCTCGGCCGCGTACTTCGCCGGATCGGTGTAGACCGGGAATTCGGTGTGGTCGCAAGAGCCTCCGCCTTGCTGTGCGAACACGCAGACGAGATGCTCGAGTGTTGATCGCAGGTGGTCGATCACATCTCCAAGCACCTG
>CAXMPS010000122.1:0-17363 GCA_964194995.1 uncultured Gammaproteobacteria bacterium
CGAATCGGATTCGACGTGGGCGAGTACACCTCGTGGGACTTCAACTTTCTCAAGGCTCTCGGATTCAGCAGCCGGGAGATAGCGGAGGCCAACAACCACATCTGTGGCCGTCAGACCATCGAGGGCGCGCCGCATGTGAAAGATGAGGATCTAGAGGTTTTCGACACGGCCAACAAGAATGGCAAGTACGGAAAGCGATTTATCCATCACAACGGTCACATCTTGATGATGGCCGCGGCCCAGCCGTTCATCTCGGGTGCAATCTCAAAGACGATCAATATGCCTGAGGAGGTCACTCCGGAGGACATCGAGGGAGCCTACCGACTGTCGTGGGAGCTTGGTCTCAAGGCGATGGCCCTATACCGGGACGGCTCCAAGGCCGTACAGCCTCTCAACTCGACGGCCGACGAGGGCGACGACGGCGAAGACGAAGACGCTGCGATCACAGCCGCCGTGGAAGCGGAGAAGGCAATCCACTGGGGCAACCTGCCGGTTGGGATCTCACCAACCCAGGCTTACGCCCGCGGGATGAAGCCGCCCCGATTCCTGTTGCCTGCCCGGCGCGCCGGGTACAACCAGGAGGCCCGCGTCGGCGGTCACAAAATCTATATGCGCACCGGTGAGTACGACGACGGGACGCTTGGTGAGATCTTCATCGACCTCGCCAAGGAGGGTGCGACTCTGAAGGGGATCCTCTCTTGTTTCTCCATCGCGGTCTCCAAGGGTCTCCAGTACGGAGTGCCGTTGGAGGAGTTCGTTGACACCTTCACCTTCCAGACCTTCGAGCCGAGGGGCATGGTCGAGGGTCACGAGAACATCAAGATGGCCAACTCGATCATCGACTACGTGTTCCGGGCTCTTGGTGTCGAGTACCTCGAGCGTGACGAGTTGGCCCAGGTGCCACCGAATCGGCACGGCGTGCTGGCCAGCCCGGCCAAGGGTTTGGCTGCTGAAGCGGGGATCCAACTTGACCTGACCGATGCCGCCGCGGAAGAAGACGTGGCTGTCGTGCAGCGAGCCGCCGCCTTCGTGGATGGGTCAAACGGATCAGCCCCGGTGGTCTCCGAGACGGAGGTCATGGTCTCCGAGACGGAGGTCATGGTGGTCGAGAAAGAGACCGTCGCAACCTCCACGAGCGCAACCACGGTCGACATGGCACTTTCCGAGAACATGGGTGATGCGCCCGTCTGCTCCAACTGCGGACATATGACGATCCGTAACGGCAGCTGCTACGTCTGTCTCACCTGCGGAGACACCACCGGTTGCAGCTGATGTGAAGCGTGTGCAAATATCTGGCCTCTACACCAGTTTTTGCACACGCTCATGAGTCACACGACGGCTCGAACCACCCAGAAGACGATCATCCCGGCCACCAAGGTCCAGATGTGGCTTCGGGTCTTATATGCGACGCCTCCGCCCACCGCGAACGCCGCTAACTCGGCAGTTCCGATCGCGACCGCTCCGTCTTCCTCGATCAGCAGCGCAACCACGAGAGCGGCTAGCACCGCGGGAGCGACGAACTGGAGCGAAACAAGAACAGGCTCGGGGATCCGTTTGTTGGCCAGAACAACGATGAAGACGGCACGGCTGAAATAGGTGCCCAGGCCGACGATCACGATGGCAGCAAAGTCGATCACTTCTTGAATCTCTCGGCGATCGTGCCGGCCATGACCCCGAGCAAGGCGCCAACCAGTAATCCGGTCCGACTCGGTAATCCGGCGGCCATATAGGTGACACCGGCTCCAACAATCGCGGCGACGGCCTGTGGCCAGCGGCCGATACCGATGACGATCAATCCAATGAACATGATCGGCACCGCAAAGCTGAGGTTCCAGGCCGTTGGAACGACCGGTCCGACGAAGAGGCCGATCGCAACGGTGAGGCTCCATAATGTCGAGAAGGTGAGTCCGGCAGCGAGGTAATACTTTCGGAATACGTCTGGATCGTCATCCAATCGCACCGAAACCAAGGCGAACAACTGGTCGATCAGGAAGTATGGGCCCAGCCAGCGAAACCACCGAGGCTGATGTTGGAAGGTTGGGGCCAGGGCAGCCGAATACATGACATGTCGGGTATTGACGACGAGGGCGGCCGTGATCGCAGCTGCCACAGCCGCGCCGCTTCCCAACAGCGAGATCAGAGTCAGCTGGGCCGCTCCACCGTATATCAGCGGCGCACTGGACCAGCCGACCAGCTTGTTCATCCCCGACTCGACCACGGCCAGACCGATCACCAAACCGAACGGGACCGCCGGAAGGAACAGTGGCACCACGTCAATGAAGGCTCGACGTCGGATGGAGGCAGCCTCGGACATGAGGGCGACACCCTAGGTCCATCGTTCACGAAGGCTGTCGGACGGCATGAGCTGCGATCCATGGTTGACTCGACAAATGACCACCTTCCGCCATGTACTGATGCTGAGATTCACGGACGACGCTTCGAAGGAGCAGATCGGAGCCCTTTACGAGGGTCTGGCCTCGATGCCCGAGAAGATAGACCAGATCCGACGTTTCGACTTCGGACCCGACCTGGGTTTGGGATCGTCAAATTTCGACATGGCATTGATAGCCGACTTCGACTCGGAGGATGACTGGCGCAACTACAGCGATCACCCCTACCACCAGGCCTTTGTCGCCAAGGATCTAGTGCCCATCCTGGCGGAAGCGGTGCGAGTCCAGATCGAGGTGAGCTAGACAACCACGACTAGGTGTGGTGAGCAGCCAGATTGGTTACACGGCTGATGGGTGGGCCGCCGATGGACGTGTGGTTGCGGTGATGGTTGTAGATGTGGATCAAGGATCTCGGACGTCGGTCTTGATTGTCTCGAGGGCGATCTCGACCATCTCATCGAAAGTCTCCTGCCTCTCGTCGGAGGTCGTCGCCGCACCGGTACGGATGTGGTCGCTGACGGTGCAGATAGTCAGCGCCCGGCCTCCCTTCTCGGCAGCCACTCCGTAGAGACCGGCAGCCTCCATCTCCACGGCGAGGACGCCCATGGCCTCCATCCGGTCGAAGGCTTGGTCATCGGGGCTGTAGAAGAGGTCAGCGGAATGAACATTGCCGACCTTGACACTGATTCCCCTGGCCGCCGCGGCATCAGCTGCGGCCCGAAGCAGCCAATAATCGGCCGTCGCCGCATAGTCATAGCCTCCATATCGGACCCGATTCACTCCAGCGTCGGTACATGCCCCGATGGCGAGGATCACGTCGCGGAGCTCGACCGAAGTCGGAATCCCTCCGCAGGAACCGACCCTGATGAGACGTTCCACGTCGTACTCGGTGATCAGTTCAGTGGCGTAGATCGAGGCTGACGGGATTCCCATCCCAGTGCCCATGACAGAGACCGGCACGCCGTCGTAGGAGCCGGTGAAACCGAACATGTTTCTCACTTCATTGACCTGTCGGACGTCGTCGAGGAAGTTGTCGGCGATGTGCTTGGCCCGGAGCGGATCACCCGGAAGAAGAATCGAAGGGGCGAAATCACCCTTCTCGGCGGAAATGTGTGGCGTGGGCATGCTGCGATGGCTCCTCGTGAAATGCGGTCGACCCCAACCTATTCGATGAATGTCGCCTTCCTCCAACCACGCACCGCATTTGTCACTGCGAGCTCATCCGCTCCGGCCAAGTCGTCCACTGTGAGCCGCTCGGGTCGCACCTTTTCTTGATCAATAAGCAACCCGCGGTAGACGCCCGGCAGACATCCGCTCTCTATTGGCGGGGTGACCCACTCCCCTCTCAACCGCACGATGAGATTCGATTGATTGGTCTCGGTTACATCGCCGTCGAGGTTGACCAGGATCTCCTCGCCACCGTTCCTGGGGGCCGGGTAGTGAGATCGCTCCCGGGTCTTGTGGTACCAAAGCGGGCTTGCAGGATCGACGCGAGCACCCGAGAGACGTAGCAGTACCGGCTCTGGCTCTGTTGGGATTGGCTCGACCTCAACATCCACAGATCCGTCGTGTCCAAGGAGCAACCTGACCTTGGCCGGCTCGCCGGACCGAACGCCGGACAGTGCATCGCCAACGGCCTCGAGATCACACTCGATACCCCAATAAGCGGCCGAGGTCATGAGTCGATGAATGTGCCTGTCCAACAATGGAATCCCGCTATCGGGCTCGAATCGCATCGTCTCGATCAGGTCGGGCGAGCGGGTCGGCTGAGTGACGACAAGTGCCTTCCAGAGACACTCGTCGTACTCGGTGCCGGCCATCGAGTCGTAGGTGATCCCGCCACCAACGTGATAATTGAATGTTCCATCGGAGACGACGCCGGTTCTGATGGCGACCGAGAACTCGCATGACTCGCCGCCAGGGGCTAGATACCCGATAGCCCCGCAATAGACCCCGCGGGGCACGGCCTCTTGGGTGGCGATGATCCCCATGGTCGACGCCTTGGGAGCGCCGGTGACCGACCCCGACGGGAAACATGCGGTGAACAAATCAGCCAGACCGACGTCGTCCGCGAGGTTTGCGGTCACCGTCGAAGTGAGCTGCCAGACCGTCGGGTGGCTTTCGACCGAAAAGAGTTGTGGCACTTCCACCGAGCCGATCTCGGCGATCCGGCCCAGGTCGTTGCGAATCAAGTCGACGATCATCACGTTTCCTGCCTGCTCTTTGGCCGATGCCACCAACCTCGTGGCCTGGTCGAGGTCCTCTTCCGCCCAGCGGCCTCTTGGAGCAGTCCCCTTCATTGGTTCTGCCACTACATCGGTTCCTCTGACGCGGAGAAAGAGCTCCGGCGCGACCGACAGCACGGAAACGTCACCCAAGTCAATGTGGGCACCGAATGATGCCGGTTGTGCGTCGAGCATCGCATCGAATAGACCGAGAGAATCGCCGTCCATGCTCGCGGACATGGGAAACGTGAGATTCACCTGGTAGGTGTCGCCCGCTCTGATCGACTGCCTGATTGCGGCGACCCGGTCGCTGTGAGCTTCGGCCGACATCCCGGCACGCCATTCGCCAAGGACGAAACTTGAACCGCTAGGACCGTATTCGGAACGATCGCCATCCTGGTACACACCAAACCACACCAGAGGAACGGGCGATCCGGCGACGGTCTCGAGGTTTCCATCAAACCCAGGCGCAGCCTCGTACGAAACAAATCCCACAGCCCACAGACCACTCCGCGCGGCTGTCTCCACCGCATCCAGAGCCGGACGGACTTGATCGGGCTCCGTTGCCGTGATGATTCGAATGGGATCGGCGAAGCGGGTCGGACCGACCGTCCATCTGCTTCCCGCCAACGCCACTTCTCCCTGCATTTAGTGGCCCCTCTTACAAATGGTTCGACAGAACACTTGTGAACATTAACGACGCCGCCGGAGCCGACCGGAGAGGGCCGGTTAGGGTCGTTTCAGCATGCCCGACCTGCCGATATTCCCCGACGATTCCGAATCTCTGATCGAAAGCCTCGTGGAGCGGGGCAGGACCAGGCTGCCCGGCATCCTCGACCTCGAGATAGTGGACATCAGCAAGAGTTCGGCCACCTTGCGATGCGTTGTAGCCGAGAAACACCTGGCACTCAATGGGTACCTTCACGCTGGATCGGTGGTCACGCTGGCCGACACGACGGCCGGCTACGGGTGCGTCGGCAACCTCCCCGAGGGCGGCATCGGGTTCACCACCATCGAACTGAAGTCGAATCACGTCGGAACCTTGTTGGAGGGCGCCATGGTCGCCAATGGAACGCTCGCTCACAGTGGACGGACCACCCAGGTATGGGATGTCACCGTCAGCGCCGAACAATCTGGCAAGACCCTCGCCTTCTATCGCTGCACTCAACTGATTCTGTACCCGCGCAGTTGAACCACACGTAGGCTCTCGGGGATGAACGAGACATACGATTTCATTATCAACCTCCGCGCTATTCGCGACTACGAGGACCGGGGGCTCTCCGAGTCCGATCTGGAGGCAATTCTCGAAGCCGCCCGCTGGACAGGCAGCAGCAAAAACCGCCAGAGCTGGTCGTTCGTCGTGATCACCGGGGAGCGCCTTGATGGTCTGGCCGAGCACGGCGATTTCACTCAGCCAGTCCGGGATTCGGCAGCGACCGTCGTTCTCGTTCAGGAGCCCGGCGGAAACATGTTCGATATCGGGAGGGCGGCCCAGAACATCATGCTGGCGGCGAAGGCCATTGAGGTGGCCTCCTGTCCGATCACGCTTCATCGGGATGCCGACGCCAGGGAATTCCTCGGGGCGCCTTCTGGCAGCGTCACCCGCTACGCCGTGGCCTTGGGCTATCCGACGCCGACGGCCGTGCCACGTCGCTTCGGAGGCCGCCGGTCGGCGAAGTCAGTCGTTCACTACGACCGGTACTGACCCTCGAACGGGCGTTGATTCAAGGCGCCGGGTTCTGAAATCACTGCCGGTAGGACTGTCATGGCCGCCCACTATTGTCACCCGCCACATGAACGAAATCCTCGTCGAAGCAAAAGGCCTCACTAAGAAGTTCGACGACTTCCTGGCGGTCGACGCCATCGATTTCGACATAGCCAAGGGCAAGGCATTCGGTTTTCTCGGGCCAAACGGTGCCGGCAAGACATCGACCATGAAGATGATCTCGACGGTGAGCCCGATCACCGAGGGCGAGATGTCGGTATTTGGCCTGGACCCAAGAACGCAGGGTCGCCAAATACGGCAACGAATAGGCGTGGTGCCCCAGGAGGACAACCTCGACGTCGAGTTGACAGTGTCCGAGAACCTCTATGTCTACGGGCGTTACCACGATATGAACCGCCCCGAGATCCGGGAGCGCACCAAAGAGCTGCTCGACTTCGCCCAGCTCTCTGATCGAGCCGACTCGCCGGTAGAGCCTCTCTCTGGCGGGATGAAGCGGCGGCTCACCATCGCCCGTGCCCTCATCAACGACCCGGAGCTGGTGATCCTCGACGAACCGACC
Source organism: uncultured Gammaproteobacteria bacterium (assembly GCA_964194995.1). Lineage (GTDB taxonomy): Bacteria > Actinomycetota > Acidimicrobiia > Spongiisociales > ZC4RG35 > JACZUI01. The sequence goes on from CAXMPS010000122.1 coordinate 6,901, forward strand.
ACCGGCCTCGACCCTCAGGCCCGCCATTTGCTCTGGGACCGGCTCTACCGCCTCAAGCAACAAGGATCGACCCTCATCATCACCACCCACTACATGGATGAAGCTGAGCAACTGTGCGACCGCCTGGTGGTGATGGATAAGGCCAAAATCGTCGCGGAGGGCTCACCGCGTGCACTCATCGAGGAGTACGCCCCTCGCGAGGTCGTGGAACTACGTTTCACGGACGGACACAAGGACGAGGCCGAGTCGAAACTGGAGGGGCTGGCAAATCGTTACGAGGTGCTCGCCGATCGCATCCTCCTCTATACGGACGACGCCGACGACACCCATAGAGGCATAGTCAGCAGGGGCCTCGACCCGGAGCAGGTTCTGGTTCGACGTTCCACACTCGAAGACGTCTTCCTACGCCTGACGGGCCGGAGACTCGACGACTGATGATCGCAATTCGGGCTCCGCTCCGCTTCTTCGAGTCGCAGTTCGTTGCCTACCGACGCACCTGGCGCGGAACCGTGATTAGTTCCTTCCTCAACCCGATTCTGTTCCTGACGGCCATGGGGCTCGGGGTGGGATCCTTGGTAGACGACGGAACCGGCGATCTCGAGATTTCCTATCTCGCCTTTGTCGCGACCGGGCTGATGGCGGCCAATGCAATGCAGAACGGCTCCGGCGAGGGCATGTGGCCGGTCAGAGCCGGGCTCAAATGGCGGAAGAACTTTCACGGCGCCATCACCACGCCAATCGAACCAGGCGACATCATCGTCGGCAGGGCCATTTGGACCCTTCTTCGACTCACCGTCGTACAGACAGTTTTCGCTGTCATCGCGGTCCTGTTCGGCGCCCTCGAACTGGGACCAGCGCTTCTTGCGGTTCCACCTGCAGCCCTGACCGGAGTCGCATTCATGGCAGCGCTAACAGCCTTCACTGTCACCCGGGAAACAGACGAGAGCCTGGCCAACATGTTCCGGTTCGTGATCCTGCCGATGTTCCTTTTCTCAGGCACGTTCTTTCCGATCAGCCAACTACCCGGATTCCTCGAACTGATCGCCTACGCGACACCGCTGTTCCACGGCGTGGAGCTGGTACGCAAGATCGCCCTTCCCGATATCGATCCGTCGGTGGTGAGTTCGATGCCCCTCTGGATCCACCTCGCCTACCTCGTGGCAATGACCGCCCTCGGGATCTACTTCGGTTCGAAGTATCTGAGCAGGAAGCTGCGTCCGTGAGCGTCTCGGCACCTACTCGTATCACTCCGGTCGGTCGCATGACGCCGTTCCGCGCCCAGAGGATATGGGAGCGAAACTATCTCGTCTACAAGAGACTCTGGTCGATCATCGTCAGCGGCCTCTTCGAGCCGATCTTCTACTTGTTCTCCATTGGAGTCGGCCTGGGAGCTCTTGTCGGCGATTTGGAAGGTCCGGGAGGAGTGACGGTCCCCTACACCGTGTTCGTGGCGCCAGGTCTCATGGCAGCTGCCGCCATGAACGGAACGGTCACAGAAACCACGTTCAACATTTTCTTCAAGCTGCGGTTCAGCAACACCTACGAGGGGATCCTGACCACACCGATGACGCCACGCGACATCGCGATCGGCGAGATCGGTTGGGCACTGCTCCGAGGGGCGCTCTATGCCACCGTCTTCGTGATTGTGATGGCCTTCATGGGACTGACCCAGTCGTGGTGGGCCATCGCTGCCATCCCGGGCGCGATTCTGATCGGTTTCGCCTTCGGGGCGGTCGGCCTGGCGGCGACCACCTATATGAAGTCCTGGCAGGACTTCGATCTGGTCCAACTGGTAACACTGCCGATGTTTCTGTTCTCGGCGACCTTCTACCCGCTCGAGGTCTACCCCCCCGCCATCCAGCAACTCACCAAGCTCTCGCCGTTGTACCACGGTGCCGAGTTGCTGCGTGGCTTCACCCTGGGAGTAATCGACCCCTCGATGTTGGGGCACGTCGCATTCCTGTTGATCATGGGTCTTGTCGGCGGCGCCATCGCAAGCAGACGTCTCACGAGGCTGCTCAAGCCGTAGTGGTTTGTCACATGAATGGTGCGCGTGGGAGACGCCGCAATCATTCGTGAGACGGGCCACTAGGTGGCCCAAGCGCCAACACCCGCAGAAGTAACCTGCCTGGGTGCTCCAAGACAACGCCCCGTTGGCCCGCGACCCGCTGTGGCCACGCGCAGATGTGTGGCTGGCCGGTGAAGGCACCGAGCCAGAAGTCCTGGTTGTCGGTGTTCCTTCTTCGACGGCATCCCTCTCACCCTCACGCGCCGACCTCAGCCCGGGAGCGGTCCGTGAGCGACTATCCCGGTTCTCGACATACCACGGCGAGTACCAGATCGACTTCGGTGACATACCAGTCGCTGACATGGGCAACTGGGCAGTTTCCGAACTGGGCATGAACGAAATGCCCGCCGTCGTCGAAGAGCTTGCCCGACATCTTCCGGATGCTCCGCTGACCCTCTTCCTGGGCGGGGACAACGCGATCACTCGGCCTTTGGTCAAAGCAACATCCGAAGACTTGACCCGTGTCGGTGTCATCACCTTCGACGCTCATCACGACGTCCGGTCACTCGCCGGCGGGCCCAGCAACGGGAGTCCGATGCGCGGCCTCGTCGAAGAGGACGGTCTACCGGGTGCGAACATCCATCAGATCGGCATCCACTCTTTCGCCAACTCGGCTCCGTACCGGGCCTACTGCGACGAGGTCGGTATCTCAGTGACGACCCTGCGCCAGGTCGAGGAGTCGGGAGTCGAGGATGCGGTCGGCAATGCCCTCACATCTTTGGCAAAGCGATGCGACAACATCTACGTCGACGTGGACATCGACGTTCTCGATCGAGCCTTTGCCCCTGCCTGTCCCGGTGCCCAACCAGGAGGCATGACGGTGCGACAACTCGCCAACGCGGTGCGTCTGTGCGGCACCCACCCCAAGGTGTCGGCAATCGACTTCGTCGAGGTCGATGCGTCGGTTGATCCGAACGGCCTCACCCTCGACAGCATGGCCCATCTCGTGCTCACCGCAGTGGTGGGGTTCGCCATGCGCCAATAGGAACACGCCTACCCACAACCACGACCGTCAGCCGCCCGAAACCACCTGGTCTGCATCCCGACCGAGCACGTCGCCGTCTCTCGTCTCCAGAAACCCGTGCGGGAGTTTGACAGGACGGGGTCCGTGGGAATGGCCCCGAACCATGCGATTCGCCTCAGGAGGAAAGGGGACGTTCGGGTCAAGCTCGGCAGCCAGAGAGCCCACTTCTTCTACCGAGGACACCCGGGCGAGAGAATCCCGAACCCGGGGTCCCACCGGGAATCCCTTTAGGTACCACGAAGGGTGCTTGCGAAACAGGCTGACTCCTACCCTCTCGCCGAAGTGATCGACCAGAAGCTGGGCGTGTCGAATCATGATGGCGGCCACTTCCCCGAGATTCGGCGGCGCCGACTGCTCGCGCCCGGCGAAGGCATCCGCAAGGTCGCGGAACAGCCACGGTCGGCCCAGGCAGCCACGCCCCACCACGACTCCGTCGCAACCGGTTTCCTCGACCATCTTCAAGGCGTCCCCCGCGGTCCAGATGTCACCGTTACCCATCACCGGGATGGAGGTGACAGCATTCTTGAGGATTCGGATGGCGTCCCAGTCGGCCTCCCCGGAGTAAAGCTGACGCGCGGTACGAGCATGGAGGGCAACAGCTGCGGCGCCCTCTTCCTCGGCCACCAGGCCGGTCTCGATATAGGTCAGATGATCGTCGTCGATCCCTTTGCGGAACTTCACCGTCACCGGGATATCACCAGCATTGGATACGGCTGCGCGGACGATGGAGCGGTACAAACCCCTCTTCCACGGGAGAGCAGCGCCTCCTCCATGCCGGGTGACCTTGCCCATCGGGCATCCGAAGTTCATGTCGATGTGGTCGACGCCCTTCTCCCCAACCAGGACGGCAACGGCCGACCCAAGCGACTCAGGATCGGTCCCGTACAGCTGGATCGACCTCGGGTTCTCGTCCGTCGTGAAATCAGCGAGAGCAAGAGTCTTCTCATTGCGCTCGACCAGTCCCCGGGCTCCGATCATCTCTGAAACGTAGAGCCCCGCGCCAAACTCGCGACAGAGACGACGGAAGGGGGCGTTGGTAACGCCAGCCATAGGAGCCAGGACCACTGGAGGGTCGACGTGAATGTTGCCGATCTGCATTGTCGTCCTACAAGATAGAACGTACCCCGTTAGCGGCCTAGGAGTCTGCTGATTAATGCCGTTGGTCAGATCGGCGGCCAGACGCGCCATTCGCAAGGACGAGGTTTCGCCACTCCTTGTGGCGGAATGGCGGGGCCGAGGACACCGCGAGTGGCGATGATCTGGTCGTCGAGATGAGCGACATGCATTGTTCAGCGGGCTCCTAGGCCGGTTGAGGACACGTTGTGGAGCCGGACCTGACCATGAGCGACGAGCTCGCCGCCTTCCTCCCGTGTCACGGTCACCTCCCACAACTGCTGACTCCGGCCCCGGTGGATGGGGACCGCCAATCCGAGGAGCACTCCCTCCCTGGTCGCCTTGATGAAGTCGGTTGTGTTGGACACTCCGACGGCCCCGGCCATGCCGATCCCGATTGCCCACCTCGCGGCACTCTCCGATGCCAGAGTCTCGATGAAGGTGCAGTAGACGCCACCGTGGACAACTCCGTACGGCTGGTGATGGTTCTCTGTGATCATCAATCGGCCTGCGGCCGAGTCTGCCGAGACGTCCGTCAGCTCTATTCCGGTGTAGCCGACAAACGTCGGGCGCTCCTCAAAGGCTTTCTCCATCAGGACTCGCGACCGGAGACAATCAACTTCATGGCGACAAAGCTACCCGGAGCGCTCTCTGGCGAACATCGACAGATCTGATCCGACCGCCTCAAACAGCCTGGCCAACAGATGAAGAGGCAAGCCGATCACAGTGGATGGGCTTCCCGACACTCTCTTGACGAAACGGCCACCAATTCCTTGGAGGGCATACGCACCGGCTTTGTCGAGAGGCTCTCCCGTGGCTACATAGTCAGCGATCTCGTCACCCGTCATCGCCAGCATCTCGACCTCCGCTACGTCTACCAGGGTCCGAAGGACCACCTCGTTGGAAGAGAGCGCGCCCACGGCCACGCCGGTCATCACATCGTGTGCATTCCCCTGAAGACGCCGGAGCATGCCCCGAGCCTCTTCCGGGTGCGCCGGTTTGCCGAGAACCTTGCCTTCATGAACCACCGCGGTGTCGCCCCCGACCACGACCGCATCAGCAGCCACTAAACCCTCCACTTTGGCACGGGCGATCCTCTCGACGTAGAGGACAGGCTCCTCGTCGGGGTACCGGCTCTCGTCGACATCTGGCGCGGAGATCTCAAAGTCGAGGCCAACTTGTCGCAGCAGGCCGGCACGCCGCGGGGATCCCGAAGCAAGGATCAGCCTCACTTCACGATCCTGCCGCGCCGTATTACATGGCGAGGATGGGTAAGAACACCCAAATCCTCCTCGGGGTTGACGTCGAACAAAACAGCATCGGCCACGGCATCGACCTCGAACGCGACCGGCCGACCCGTCGCTTCGTACCCGGCATATGAAACCGCTCGAACCGCGTGCTTCGGTGACAAGCCCATCTCTGCCAGCCTCAGGGCCTCCTGCCCGACTCGATGAGTTCCGACGGCGAGATCGGTTCCGGCGAGGATGTGCACTCCCGCCTCGACCGCCTCGGGAAGAAGTCGGGCAACGTTGGCGAGGCCTTCGCCGATCAATCGGCCACCTGATGAATTGTGCCCAAGCTGGCGAATAACAGCTTCCATATTGAGAACCGTCGGCACCCATATGCCGCCACGGGACCCCAGAAGGTCCAGGTCTTCGGATTGAAGGAAGAGACCGTGCTCAATCGAATGAACTCCGGCTCTGACGACCATCGATGGAACATCCCGCGCCATGGTGTGGACCGCCACTCGAGCGCCGGCTGCCGAGGCAGCCCGGACCGCGACCACGAGCTGCTTCTCGGTGAAATTGGGAACGGGGCCTATTCCCTTCCGAGGCCAGTCTCCGATCAGCTTCACCCATCCTCTTCCCTCGTTCGCGGCTTGAGTCATGGCTGGACCCACCTCGCCGGGGTCGATGATGCGAGAAACCTCCGCGACGTAGCCGCCTTCCACAGCATGGATGAACCCCGCTGCCTCGATCTCAGGCCGGTCTCCAGGGTCAACCTGATCGAGGAGGTCAAGAACGGTCAGGTCGCCCCATCCCTTGTCCAGGGCGAGCAGCACACCGGCATCCAGAGCGGCCCTGGCACGCGCGATGGCATCTCCAAGATTGCCTGGACGCGGCGCCATGGTCTCCGCAGCGAAATGGGCATGTCCGTCGACCAGGCCGGGCAACGCCCAGAGATCCTCGCCGAGCACCGAGTCGGCGTCTCCGACCGGATCGGCCCATTTCCCCTCGACGATGTCGCGAGTAACGGTCTCTCCATGTTCCGAGGTGAGTACAACCCGAACTCTCATGGCCGAGAATGTAACCGCGGAGAAGCACCGATAATGACGCCATGCGCCCGCTCGCCGTCGCTTTCATTCTGTTGCTTTCCGCCTGCGCGCCCGCCCGTGAGCCGACCACCACCTCAGAGCCGCCACCACAGCAAGCGTTCATCACATCGACAGTCGCCCAGCTCCAGGTTGAGATCGACGACTGCTCATCACCGCAGGTGACCTTCTCGCCTCTCTGCGAGACGTATGAGTTGATCGTGGAGTGGCACGTCAATCGCCCGCCAGACCCGACAGCCCTGGCGCGGGCCGCCATCGACGGGTTGGCCGCCTTCGAGACAACCGACACCGATGACCCGCCAAGAGTGTTGATCTGCGCAATACCTGATCCGGCGTTTGGGGAGTTCTGCAATGAGCTGGGGCGTCGGGTAGACGATTCCTCCATTCCTATCGGGGCGGCGGTTGAGGCGGCGGTCATCTCCATGACCGACACCGGCTTGGACCCGTTCTCCTACTACGTGCCTCCCTCGCAGGTAGACAGCTTCCGATCGAACGGTGTGGTTGGTGGGGTTGGCATCCTCGTCAACGCAACCGACGCGGTCGGATCGACTTGCGCCAGAGTGTCCCCGGTCTGCGAGCTGCGCATCGTTTTCGTCCTCGAGGACAATCCGGGAGCAGACGCCGGCCTGGAGACCGACGACGTCATCGTCGCCATCGATGGCAAAACTGTGGAAGGACTGGGCTTCGTAGAAGCCGGATCGCGCATCGCCGGCGACGAGACCGGCGAAGTGAGCCTGACCATTGATCGGGACGGCCGAGACCTCGAGTTCTCCATATCCCGGGACGAGCTCACGGTTCCGACAGTGGAAGTGAGACACCCGGCCCCGGCCGTTGGATATATGCGGATCCCCGATTTTGAGTCCGACATCCCTGACCTGGTGGAAGATGGCCTGATCGCCTTGGATGAAGCGCCTTACAGCACTCTGGTCGTCGATCTTCGGGACAACCCGGGAGGCTTCATCGACTCGGCCATCGAAGTGATGTCCGAGTTTGTCGACGGAGGCGTGATACTTGTCGAGTCGGATGGGACCGACGAGTTTGAGTATGAGGCATTCGAGGGCGGGCTTGCAATCGACAAACGACTACTGGTCCTGGTCAATCAGGGCACCGCATCCGCGGCGGAAGTAATGGCAGCTGCTCTAAGAGATACCCGAGACGCAGTCATCATCGGCGAAGCCACCTTTGGCAAGTACGCGATACAGATTGTCTTCGACCTCAATAACGGCGCCGAGTTTCATCTGGCGATAGCGCACTGGGTCAGCCCCGAAGGCGTCTCGGTGAGAGACGGTGGGCTGATTCCAGACCACCAGGCCGCCATGCCCGCCTCGATGAGCCCATCCGAACTCGTCGACCTCGCCCTGGAGACAGCCGGATGAGCCGCTTCGTCGCCTTGGGGCTATCGCTCGGACTCATCCTGACTGCCTGCACCGGCGCACCGCCCTCCGGCAGGACCGCCCCGGAGCCCCAGCCCATCGCCAGCACAACCACTGTCGTCTCCAACGGGAGAACGCTGGAGATCGTCGGCTGCGACGACGCGCCGCAAGAGGCGGAGATCGTATGTGAGGCCTACGACCTGATCCACACCGAATACGTCGACGCGGTGCTCGACGAAGACCTCGCCGCCGGAGCAGCCGAGGGCCTCGAGCTGCTTGATGGCGCCGTCGAGTCGTCTCGAATCGTGTGTGTTGCCCCGTCTGAAGAGTTCGTCGAAGTGTGCACGTTGGCACCGGAGGAAGCCGAGAGCACGACAGAAGCCGCTGAAGCCATGCTGTGGGGAATGGCCAGTTTCGCTCTCGATCCAAACTCGGCCTACCTCGACGAGACCCTGCTCAAACTCATCAAAGATGACCAGGACGGCGAGGTTGAGGGGATCGGCGCCCTCGTGACAACCGAAGATCGATCTTCAGGCGAGGTTGAGCAATGCGGCGTCCTGTCCGAGACATGCCGGCTGATAATCGTCTCCCCCATCGCCGGCAGCCCGGCCGAGGCTTCAGGGATCGAACAGGGTGACGTCATCCTCCGAGTCGACGGACTCGATCTGAACGGTTGGACGATCGATGATGTCACCGCGATAGTCCGGGGGCAGGCAGGTACCGACGTCACATTGACGGTCCTCCGAGGCGAGAAGACGCTCGACATCACCATTACCAGGGCCGCTGTCGAGGTTCCCGTCGTGACCACTGAGGTTGTCGGATCCGCCGGATACATCAAACTCAACCAGTTCACCAACAATGCCGACGAGCAGCTTCAGGAGGCGATCTTCGATCTCCTCACGGAAGGGGTCGAAACACTCGTCCTCGACTTGCGGGACAACCCCGGCGGATTGCTCACGACAGCAATCAGCGTGACCTCGCAGTTCCTTCCCGATGGCGATGTCGTAGAGACCCGAAGCCCCGAATCGACCCGGACCTATGAGGTGGAAGGCAGCCCGATTGTCCCGGAGAGCGTGAAGGTGATCGTCGTCGTCAACCGCGGGAGCGCATCTGCCTCAGAGCTGCTCTCCGCGGTGCTCCAGGAGCGCGGTAGGGCGACGGTCGTCGGCGAGAACACCTTCGGCAAGAACACTGTTCAACAACAGTTCGAGCTGTCTAATGGCGGTGCGATGAAGCTGACCGTCGCCCGCTGGGTCACGCCGGGAGGCCTGGACTTTGGTGAGGTCGGGGTGACGCCTGACACCCTCGAGGAGTTCGCTGTGGACCTCACCGCCGAGGCCATTGTGGAGCTCGCCCTTTCACTGTCGTAGGAGTCTCAGCTACCAATCAGAAGCCAGCGCGATCAGCCAGCGGACGGCGCCACGGATGCCCGTCGGGTCCGCTCCACCGCAGATCTAACGGTCAACACAATGAAAAAGAGCACGATCGGCACCACCGCCATCGTCGCCGAGCCCGATGTATTGGCGTGAAAGCTGATGACCAGGCCAACCGCCACCGAGAACACACTGATGAGGGCTGCCGTAGCCATGATCGCCGGGACCCTACGAACAATCAGAGCCGCTGTAGCTGGAGGGCCCACCAGCAATCCAAAAACCAGCAGCGTGCCAACTGTCTGAAATGATCCCACGATCACAAACGTGATCAGGACCAGCATGGTGCCATGCGCAAGGCGTGGTCTGAGCCCAAGCAGCAGAGCTTTTTGCTCGTTGAAGGCCAGTACCAGGAATGGTCGGTAGAGCAACGTCGACACCACCAACGTGACCGCAGCAACGATTGCGAGGATGGCGATGTCGCCGCTCGTGACTCCGAGCGCATCCCCAAACAAGATCGCAGTGAGGCTGCTGGTATATGACGCGGTTCGCGAAATCAGAATCACACCGAGCCCAAGCATTCCGACAAAGAGAAGGCCGATTCCGGTGTCCTCGGAGAACGTTGTCTGGCGATGAACGAGATTTATCCCGAAGATCATGACCGCCGCCGCGATCGCCGCACCAGCCAACACGTTGAAATCGAGAAGAACGGCCAGGGCGATACCGGGAACCACCCCATGAACCAAGGCATCTCCCAGAAAGGTCATGCCGCGAATGACCACCCAGGTGCCAACAAGCGCCAACGCAATGGCGGCCATCGAGCCCCCGATCAGGGCCCGCTGTTGAAAGGCCAGCTCAAAGGGCTCGGTCAGCCATTCCATGGGGTCAGGACGGTACCGGGCCGAGCGCGGATGCGATCCGCTCGGCGTTGGTCAAGAGCATGCCGATCAGAGTGTCGGCCCCGGAGCCAGTCTCTCCAAGCGAGCCAATGAACAACTCGACGACCTCGACATCGTTGCCCGTCTCGGCGGCGACAGCCTCAGCAAAGACGGTCGGAAGTGTGGTCTCGGCGAAGATTGCACCAACTCCTTCTTCGTCGATCACACGGACCAATGTCGCCAACCACTCTGAGCTGGGCTCGGCGAGAGTTGAACCGCTGGGAAAGACTGTCGCGACCACGGAC
>CAXMPS010000123.1:0-1686 GCA_964194995.1 uncultured Gammaproteobacteria bacterium
CGTCGACGCGATGCTGGCGCTGTTCGCTCCAGATGTCTCCGTCATCGACAGGGAGACTCGCGAGGAGTGGGAGCAGTTGTACGTGTGGAAAGTCGCTGAGGGCACCGAACTCACGGCGAAGAATTGTCTTGCGAGGGTTTCAGAACCGGAAGGTGGAGTGGTCGTCGCATGTGGGTACCAGCAACAGGAATACCTGTCCAGAGCTGTAGGCGGGAATGTTGTGCTGCACAGCATGAGCATGATCGTGACACCGGACGGCATCACGCGACTAACCGACGAAATCGGTCAACCCGACTTTCAGGTTGTGAGCGACCCGTTCATGCGCTGGATGGAGGTTCACCACCCCGAAGACGTTCCCAGAGTCGGGTTCGGGGTCTGGACTACGGTCGAAGAAGCCAGAGAGAACGGTCTGCTCACCGCACAATTCGCGGACGAATGGGCCGCCTACCTCCGAGCAAACAACTGCACCTACCTCGACTCCTGTTGAGCGAGAACAACCAAGAAAACGAATCCGCCCCGCGCATATCGGCTGTGGTCTCAGGTGGTCATTGCAACGCTTCGGCGAGTTTGTCTGATGGTGTCATCCAGTTGAGGGTTTGTCGAGGTCTCCCGTTGAGTTGGTGGGCGGCGAAGTCAAGATCGGCTTGGGTGAGGGCTGCCATGTCGGTGCCTTTGGGAAAGTACTGACGTAACAGGCCGTTGGTGTTCTCGTTCGAACCGCGTTGCCAGGGGCTGCGCGGGTCACAGAAGTAGACCTGGACGCCGGTGTCGATGGTGAACTGGGCGTGTTGGGCCATTTCTTTGCCCTGATCCCAGGTCAGTGACTGCCACAGATGGGTCGGAAGCTTTTGCACAGTGGCGGCCAGCGCGGTGCGGACAGCTTCGGCGTTGTTACCGTCGGGGAGGGGGAACAGCATGACGTAGCGGGACCAGCGTTCCACCAGGGTCCCGATGGCGGTCTGGCGTTTGCCCATCAACAGGTCGCCCTCCCAATGGCCAGGCACGGCCCGGTCCTCGACCTCGGCGGGTCGTTCCGAGATCATGACCGGGTCCACGATGCGGCCCTTCCCCGACGATGGTGCCTTGGTCTTCGGTCTGCGGTTGGCTCTCCGAGTGCGTAGATACCCGGTCAGTTCCCGTTTCAGGCCGCCACGGGCTTGGATGAACAACGTCAGATAGATCGTTTCGTGAGACACCTGCATCTCCTCGTTGCCAGGGTACGTGTCACGTAACCAGCCCGAGATTTGCTGCGGCGACCAGCGAATCGCGAGCTGGTCTTCGACCACCTGTCGCAGGGCTTTGTTCGTTGCCAGTTTGCACCGCTGGGGACGTCGAGCCCGTTGCCACGCTGCCTGGTCCGCCCGGTGGGCCCGATATCGGTGTCGGCCACCGTTACGGACCAACTCTCGCGACACCGTCGACGCCGCCCGACCCAACCGACCAGCAATGGCCCGTAGTGACTCGCCAGCAGCAACACCGCGAGAGATCTCCTCTCGCTCGAGCAACGACAGTTGCTGTGTGGGCCGGTGCCGAACCGCCGGCCGTACTCCACCAGTGGACTCCACCAGAGCCCTGATCGACGCTCCCGACCGTCCTAGTCGGCGCCCAATCGACCGACTCAGCTCACCCCCCTGACGACGCTGCCACACCTCGGCGATCTCTGTCTCGGTGAACCTTCTCGACACT
>CAXMPS010000124.1:0-1774 GCA_964194995.1 uncultured Gammaproteobacteria bacterium
CGATGGTGTCATCCGTCGCTATCAGCGGGAGATAGCCGTCATAAAAGACATTGGCGGCAACAAAGCCGATCTGGGAGATCAATGCGATGAAGAGGAACCAGACGACTTGGCCGTCGGGCACGAAGTACAAGCCAATCGTCATGATGACTCCGAGGAGCGCGAAATTGCGAAGGAATCTGCGCTTTGCAGCCGCATAGTCGGCGACAGTTCCAAGAACGGGCATGGCGAGAAAGAGGATGAGTGACCCGAATGAGACGACCCCTGCCCAAAGTGTCTGTCCAGACTGTCCGGCGAAACCTTCGTCCGGGACGACGGTCCCAGCAAAGAAGACTGCGATGATCGAGCCGAAGATGGTGATGTAGGCCGAGTTGGCCCAGTCGTACATCGCCCAGCCGAAGATGGTTCTGTCATCGTTCTTGACTATCTGACTCACGTAACCGCAACCTATTCGTATCCTCGGACAGATGCGCCGATGGATCCTGGCTTGCGCCCTGGTGGTGACCGCCTGTAGCGGCGGACAGGAATTGGCGAATCCCACGGACACTGCACCGCCGATTCCGGTTACACCGCCGACGACAACCTCGGCTTTGTCCTCGACAACAACCACAACCGCGCTGCCTCTATTCGCAGTCCTTTCCTACGACCACGTCGCCGATCTCGACTTTCCGGTCCAGGTCACGGCTCGACCCGGTGACGACATCTCCTATGTGATCTCCAAACATGGCCTGGTTTGGGGGATGGTCGACGACCAGATCCTTCCTGCTCCGGTGCTCGACCTATCAGATCGGGTCGGAGGCGGCCGTGAGCAGGGTCTGCTCTCCATCGCCCTTCACCCAACGGAACGGCCCTTCGTGTATCTGCACTACTCGAATCTGGACGGGGACACGGTTGTCTCTGAGTTCGGGTTCCTCACCCCAACCGAAATCGACCCCGACAGCGAGCGGATGCTGTTCACCGTCGCTCAACCGGCTCCCAATCACAACGGCGGGATGATCCTGTTCCACCCGGATGGTCGACTGCTGCTCGGCCTTGGAGATGGGGGTGGGAGCGGTGACCGATTCGACAATGGCCAGAACACTGAGACCTTTCTCGGTGGGATAGTCGCTCTCAACGTCGCCGAGGACCCCGATCCGAGCCTCTTTTCATATGGCTTGAGAAATCCCTGGCGTTTCTGGATCGACGACGAGTTGTTGTACATCGCAGATGTGGGTCAGAACGCATTTGAGGAGGTCTCGGTCGCTCCTCTGGCACCAGATCAGAACTTCGGCTGGCCGATGACGGAGGGGTTGCATTGCTTCCGCCCTTCGTCGGGTTGCGACACGTCGGGTGTGGTTTTGCCTGTTCTCGAGGTGGCTCACGGGGACGCCGGGACGTGTTCCATCAGCGGCGGGGTGGTCTACCGGGGTTCGGACATTCCCGAGCTCGGGGGTCACTATTTCTACTCCGACCATTGCGGCGGGTATCTCCGTAGCTTCCGGTTCAACGGCGGAGGAGAGCCGCTGTCCGAAGCGGATTGGACCGACCAGGTCGGCAACGCCGGAGACGTGACCGGGTTTGGGGTAGATGGTGCCGGCGAGGTCTACGTCATGACCACGTCCTCGCTGTTCAAGCTGGTCGCGGTACGGTGATCGTCCAACCGGCTTAGGAGCGAGCAAGTGGGGTCGGCACAACAGCGTATCGAGTGGACGGAATCGCACATGCCGATGCTGGCCGGGATCTCACGGAGATTTGAGGGCGCCCAGCCATTCTCGGGGCTTACGATCGGCGTGTCGTT
>CAXMPS010000125.1:0-12297 GCA_964194995.1 uncultured Gammaproteobacteria bacterium
GCCGACATGAATGCTTGAAGCTTGGGCGAGCGGAACCCGACCGAGGCGAACCAGTTCGCCGTGCGCCCGAGGTTCCGACTGTGGTTGACGCCGTGGGCGATGATCACGAATCCGGCCCACACTCGGAGCAGGAGAAGTGCAGTGTCGATGTTGGTCATATCTCCTCCTTGAGACGTCTGCCTCTCCTGAGAATGTCGCCATCATGTCGTTCCATGCCCAACTGTCAATACCTGGACACTCCTACCTCGAAAGACACGCGGCGCCAGACCTGCGCCGTGTCCGCGAAGAAGGCAAGGTTCAGGCCTCGTCATTCGGGGTTTCGTCGGCGGGCGAGGCACCGGATTCCCAGACAAGAGAAGGACCGCCCGAAGGCGGCCCTTCCCAACGGGGATCGAAGGCTGAATCTATGCGGCCAGCTCCCTCACCCGGATCGCCTGGAACCGAAGCACCTTGGTAATCGTGGCCAACCCAAGCGTGATAGCAACCAGATATACGGCCACACCAAGACGGCGGACCGCCTCGAGGTAGATCGCTGCGGTCTCAGCGTCGACAAGGCTCAGAGCGCCAGACGACACCTGACCGGCGACGACCAGGTGGATGATCGAGGCGATGAGCAGAGTCATCATCGCCATGGCCATGCCCAGGATGAAGACCTTCACCGTTGGCGGCATCTTCAGAGTTCGCACGTCTGAGCCAACCAGTTCCTGGATCTCGCCGCCACCCTTGCGGAACTCGCCCAGGATCCGGGCGATAGCGAAGGAGATAGCTGCAAACACCGCGGTAAACCCGATGAACATGACACCGGTCGTCGTGTGCGCCAGAGCCACAATTGTGCTCTCTGCCTCGCCAGATGCAATGGCGTTCGATCTGACGACTCCGAGGATGAGGGCGATCGGGAAGGCCATGATGGCCATCCCCCACATCGGGGCCCACAATTTGCGACCCATCTGCTGTGGCTTGTTGTAGCCGAGACCCCGGTCGGAAACCTCGATTGCAAAGTCCGAACTAGCTGTTGCGTTGTCACTCATGATCAACTCCTTACTCCGGAGCGAATGAGCTCCTGGATCCGATAGAACTGGAAGGCGAGAACATTGCCGATGGCGACCAGCGCCAGGGCCACTCCGGCGAGAATCAGCCCCAAGCCGAACTCACGCAGTGGTCCAAGCCAGGCAAATGCGGTCGCCTCATCCGAGTTCCCAGCAACGCTGACGTACCCGATGAACTGGACGATCGACGCCATCAATCCGAGCATCATCAAGGCCACAAAGGCCTTAGCTGTGCCAGGCATCTTTGGCGTGTAGACCTTCACACCCAATGATTCCTGGACCTCTCCGCCGGCGGTCCGGATGGCCCAGAGAATGGTTCCTAGAAGGAAAGCGATCCCGACGAGGAGCACGCCTTCACCAAGGAACTGAAGACCCTGTTTCCAGGCCGAAGCCGCGGTGTTGGGAATGGATCCGGCCTCGACGAACGAGACAATCAAGCCAACCAACACCAGCATCAGACCCATTGCCACCATCGGGCGGAACAGCTTCTTCGCCATCTTGTGGATGGGAAGCTGGCCCGGCGCTATGGCGGTGACTCTCACCTTGCCAAGCGGCGTGTCGTGGTCACCGAGGCTTGTTGGATCGGTGCCGGGCCTGCCGACAAGCACCGGAAGCGAGGCCTTGACGGCGTCGGCTCTGAGCCATAGTTTCAGGACGACCCCCCATAGGACCACCGCGATGGCGGTTTTGATCAAGGCGAATCCCGTCGTAGTCACACCAAAGGTCCACGAAAGTATGGAAGCTTGGTCGGCACCGGACTGCCCGACTGCGGCCAGGTTTCCAAAGAAGGCGATCATCGTGATCGCCAGACCAACCAGAGCAAGCGCTATCCCACGAGTTCTCTGCCGTGAGGGCGCCCGGTAGTCGGCATCTGCTCGAGGCCTGAGTTTCGCATCGGCAGTAATAGTCATTGTGTCCTCCTTTCGGTCACACGGTGTGCAACAGGAGTAGAAGAACATCCAGTCGACAAATGTCAAGCGCCCGACAAAGACAAGGGCCTACTTGTTTGACATTCGTCGATAACGCCAGGCCAGAGCACCGGAGGCGACGACCACCAGACCGGACACGACTACTGGAATCACCGCCCCTCCGGAAGCAGGGTTCGTGGCGCCAGCCGCCACGGTGGTGGCCGGTGGAGCAGTCACCGTCGCAGAAACCTGGCTCGCTGGAACCGCCTGCGTTGTCGTCGAAACTGAATCGATCGCCACAACATCGCTGACCCGGGAGGTCGAGGTCACTCCGGTCGTCGTGGTCGACGGCTTGGTAGTAGTTGTCGAAGTCGAAGTCGAGGTCGAGGTCGAGGTGGAGGTGGAGGTGGTAGGCGTTGGCTTGGTGGATGTGGTGGAGGACGTTGGGGACGAGGAACTGGTCGTCGTAGAGGCCGCAGTCGTCGATGGCACCGACTCCCCGCCCCTGGCTGCGGTCACATCGGCCATCAACCCTCCAACGACGTAAGCGTTGAGATTGTCACCAGGACAGGTCGTGTTGCTCATCGTTCTGTGCCCGGCGATGGTCGGGGTCGTCACCGCAGCCCCCGACGGCCACTTGTTCGACCCGCGGGACGTGAATGACACGGTTGAGCCAGGCGAGGTTGCCACCCCGTAGCGATCCGCAAGCCATGCCAGGACTGACACAAGAGACGAAAGAGAAGCGCGAGACGGCTGGGCCGCGTTGTAATCGCCGATCACACACACCAGCTGGGTGAAACCCTGGTTCCCTCCAGTGGCGTCCCCGGCAACAGCGCCGTCGAGGCTGCCTGCCCGACCTTCCCAGATCCCTCCGTCCGCGTCGATCAGAAAGTTGTAGGCAATGTCACTCCAGCCCTTCTCCGGGCCGGTGTGATAGTCATAGAAACTGCGCAGGATTCCGGGAGCATCAGCCGAGGTGTGGCCATTCCTCGACGCCGAATGGTGGACGAGCAGGAACTTCACGTCCTCGGACTGCAGAGGCCCCTGAGGTGGACGGTTTGTCGCCCAAGACGAGCGCGGGTTGATGCTCAGCGCCGATACGGGCTTCGCACCCATTCCCAACATGGTCGACGCCACCGCCAGCCCGGATGCCGCGGTTATGAACTGGCGACGGGTCAAACCGCTCGAGATCTCAGTGAGTTCGTCCATGGATCGCTGCCCGAACCTTAGGTTTCGCAACTCTCTTGTTACGGTTCCGGCTGCAATGGCGAGACGAAGCAAGAAGTGAGGAGAAGCACCGAAGCAGCTCTCGCTGCGGCCCTCACCCTCATCCTTGGTGTCGGATTCTGGCTCTTTACGGGTGAGTCGATTGGCAACGGCCAGACCGATATCGCTGTTGTGATCGAGTTCGACGAGGCTGCTGCAGCCAGGGGCCAAACCTTGGCGCGCGACACCGGCTGTCTCGCCTGTCACACCGTCGACGGGACACCGGGCGCAGGCCCGACGTGGAAAGGCCTCGCCGGCTCATCCCGTCCACTCGAGTCTGGCGAAAACGTTACGGCCGATGACGCCTATCTGACCCTCTCGATAGTCGACCCCAACGCCCAGGTCGTCGAGGGATTCAATCCCGTGATGCCAACGGACTACGCCCAAAACCTGACCGATGATGAAGTCAGCGATCTCGTTGAGTACATCAAGAGCCTGGGGTCTTGACTGACCAAGGTCATGTCACCGAATGTGGTTCTCGCCAAAACCATTAGGAAGAAGCTGGGGTTTTGGCGCGGAATATGACAATACCTCACTCAGGTTGTAGAATCCGGACACACTCAGACCTGAAGTAAAGGATTCAACAATATGGCACGTGCAGTAGGCATCGACCTGGGCACCACCAATAGCGTCGTCGCTGTCCTCGACGGGGGCGAACCGACCATCATCGCCAATGCCGAGGGGGGTCGAACAACACCTTCGGTGGTGTCATTCAAGGATGGGGACGTTCTTGTCGGCGAGGTGGCCAAACGCCAGGCAATCACCAACCCTGATCACACCGTTCGCTCGGTGAAGAGGCACATGGGCACCGACTGGTCCATCAAGGTGGATGACAAGAGCTATACGGCCCAGGAGATCTCGGCCCGGATCCTGATGAAATTGAAGCGGGACGCCGAGGCGTTTCTCGGCGACGAAGTCACCGATGCGGTCGTCACTGTCCCCGCCTATTTCAACGATGCCCAGCGTCAGGCCACCAAGGAGGCCGGTCAGATCGCCGGGCTCAACGTGCTGCGCATCATCAACGAGCCCACCGCCTCCTCGTTGGCCTATGGCCTCGACAAGGAGACCGACCACACCATTCTGGTCTTCGACCTTGGCGGTGGCACTTTCGACGTTTCGGTTCTCGAGATTGGTGACGGCGTGTTCGAGGTGAAATCCACTTCCGGCGACACTCAGCTCGGTGGAGACGATTGGGATGAGGCCATCATCGAATGGCTCATCACCAGCTTCAAGAACGACCACGGGGTCGACCTCGGCCAGGACCGGATGGCGCGTCAGCGTCTCAAGGAAGCCGCAGAGAAGGCCAAGATCGAGCTTTCCAGCGTCTCCGAGACCGAAGTAAACCTCCCATTCATCACGGCCACTGCCGAAGGGCCGCTCCACCTGCAGCAAAAGCTGGCACGGTCGGAATTCCAGAAGCTGACCGAGGATCTTCTCGAACGAACCAAGCGACCCTTCCAGCAGGTCATCAAGGACGCCGGAATCCCGGTTGAAGAGATCGACCACATCGTGATGGTGGGTGGCTCCATCCGGATGCCTGCCGTTCAGGAGTTAGTCAAGAAGCTCACCGGCAAGGATCCTCACAAGGGAGTCAACCCCGACGAGGTTGTTGCCGCCGGGGCCGCGATTCAGGCGGGTGTGCTCAAGGGCGATGTCAAGGACATTCTCCTACTCGACGTCACCCCGCTCACGCTGGGCATCGAGACCAAGGGCTCGGTGATGACTCGAATGATCGAGCGCAACACGACGATCCCAACCAAGCGCTCCGAGATCTTCACGACCGCGGAGAACAACCAGCCCGAGGTCGAGATCCATGTCCTCCAGGGTGAGCGGGCGATGGCGTCCGATAACAAGAGCCTGGGCAAGTTCCGGCTCACCGGACTCCCGCCCGCCCCGATGGGCATCCCCCAGGTTGAGGTCACATTTGACATCGACGCCAACGGAATCGTCCACGTCAACGCCAAGGACCTCGCTACCGGCAAGGAGCAGGCGATGACGATCACCGGCGGATCGGCGCTGGCCCAGGACGACATCGACGGGATGATCAAGGACGCCGAGGCATATGCCGAAGACGACGCCAAGCGTCGCGAGACGGTCGAAACCCGCAACCAGGCCGACCAACTCGCCCACCAGACCGAGAAGCTGATCGAGGAGCAGGGCGAGCAAATGACCGACGAAGAGAAGTCGGGCATCGACCAAGGGCTCATAGACCTCAAGTCGGCGCTTGAGGATGAGGAAGCTCCAAGCGATGACCTGCGCGAGAAGATGGACGCCCTTCTCCAGGCCAGTCAGGCCATGGCGACTCGCCTCTATCAGCAGGCAGCGGCAGAACAATCCCAAGGCGAAGCCGAAGAGACGGAACCCGATGACGAGGACGTCGTCGAGGCCGAGATAATCGACGAAGAGGACGAGGCGTAGGTCCCTTCCTCTCAGTCGGAGAGAACTGTGAATGACAAGACGCCAGAAGTTGTAGACGCGGAGGTCGTCCAGTCGGACGACGTAACCGACGCCGCCTCGCTTGGGATCGAGTTGCCGGACAACGAGGGGGAGGCGATCAGGCTGCTCCTCGGCAAACTCGAGGCATCGCGAGGCGAGGCCTCCTCGTACCTGGACGACCTCAAGCGGGTGGCTGCCGACTTCGACAACTACCGCAAGCGCACCGTCCGGGAGCAAACGACGATCATCGACCGTGCCGCCGAGCGGGTAGTGCGCGAGCTTCTACCGGTTCTGGACACTTTCGACGCGGCCCTTGCCGTAAAACCTTCGACCGACTCCGAACGCCAACTTCTCTCCGGGATGATCAACACACGAGAGCTCCTGCTCAAGGCCCTCGAGAAGGAGGGTCTCGAGGTGATCGATTCATTTGGCGCGATGTTCGACCCTGAAGTCCATGAGCCCGTAGGTCCACCGCCCGGGAACGGAGCCCCGGTGGTCGACCAGGAACTTCGTCGGGGCTATCGACTGGGCGGGCGAGTGCTGCGCGCCGCCCTGGTGACCCTGGAAACAGACGAATGAACCGCGACTGGGTCGAAAAAGACTTCTACCAGGTTCTCGGCGTGAGCGACGATGCTACCGCCGACGAGATCAAGAAGTCCTACCGCAAGCTGGCTCAGGAGCACCACCCTGACACCAATCAGGGAGATGAGGCTGCAGAGGAAAAGTTCAAGGGAATATCAGAGGCCTACGCCACCCTCTCCGATGCCGAGCAGCGCAAGGAGTACGACCAGGTGCGGCGACTTGGCTCAACCGGAGGTTTTCCGGGCTTCGGAAGCCCTGGTGGCGGGTTTGGCGGACAACAGGTGAGAGTGGAAGACTTGTCCGATCTGCTCGGAGGCGTAGGAGGATTGGGCGATCTGTTTGGCTTCGGCTCTTCGGGTCGCGGCGGCCCGGTCGGCGGGGCGGACACCCAAGCCGAGCTGACCATCAGCTTCGAGGATGCTGCTCATGGCATCACCACTGCGGTGAGGATTCGAGGCGCCGCCCAGTGCTCGAAATGCGGCGGGTCAGGAGCGGAGCCCGGTACCACCGTCACTACCTGCCCCACGTGTGCCGGGCGGGGAATGGTTGCTCAGAACCAGGGTTTCTTCTCCTTCTCCCAGCCTTGCCCACAATGCCGGGGCAGCGGACGGCTCATCGACACACCGTGCAGCACCTGTAGGGGCTCCGGCTCCGAAACCAGAACCCGTGAGATCAAGGTCCGGGTACCTGCCGGGGTCCAGGACGGGAACACCTTGCGTCTCAGGGGCAAAGGCTCCCCAGGCGGCAACGGTGGGCCGGCCGGCGACCTCCTATTGCACATCCGGGTCGCGTCGAGCAGCACATTCGGGCGACGTGGCAACAACCTGACCCTTGATGTTCCGATCACATATTCGGAAGCAGTGCTCGGAACCAGGATCGACGTCCCCACCCTGAATGGTGCAGTCAAACTGAAGGTTCCCTCCGGCACGCCTTCGGGCAAAACCTTCCGCGTCCGGGGCAAGGGAGTGGTTCCGGAGCGAGGGCGCCCGGGCGACCTCCTCGTCACGGTGCAGGTCGCGGTTCCCAAGAAAGTGTCCAAGGAAGAGAAGAAGATCCTGGAAGAACTCGATGCGCAAAGAGGCGAGGATCTTCGGCAACATCTGAGATGATGGAGAGAGCATGAGCGATCAAGCGAGAGCGGTGTTTGTCATTTCGGTGGCCGCGGAACTCTCTGGCATGCATCCCCAGACCCTTCGCATCTATGAGCGCAGGGGTCTGATCGATCCCTTCCGCACTCCGGGAGGAACACGGCGTTACTCCCAGGAGGACATCGAACGCCTCCAACTGATCCAGGAGCTCACCAGCCAAGGCCTCAATCTTGAGGGGGTGAGGCGCGTTCTCACGCTTCAGGAGGAGAACCGCCGGCTGAAACGCAAGCTCGACCGGCTGCGCGACCGGCTCGATGACATCGAGGAGGAGGTCGAGGGCCGGCTGGCCGACGTCCATCGCTCCTATCGTCACGAGATCGTCCTGCGTAGCCAGATCCGCCAGGTCCTCGGGGACGAGAACTGATGGCCGGCTCATACGCAGGGCCGGTTCGGATCTACGGAGACGACGGGATTCTGCTCACCACCGGGGCGGCCTCGCTCGAAGTCGACTCCGACATGGGAACGTGGCAAGGATCCTTACAAACCCTGAGGGGGACCGCAGTCGCCGGAAAGGCCCTGGTCGTCACCATCGAGATTCCTGATGGGGAAGGCGGTCTGGCCCAGCTGACGCCGGCTGGAGAGGTTGGCGAAATGGCTAACTCTTCGGTGTCAGGGTTGGGGCCCAGACCTTTCTAGACCCACAGGTCCAGCACACCCGAGTCTGACCACACCAGGGACTCTTGACTCGGTACGTTCCGGCCATGGGCGCGTTGGCCGATTGTGAAAGGATTGTCGGTGACCTAGTCGGTCAACCGATCAACACCCTCACCACCCTCGCCTTCGTGATCGGCGGTCTTGTCGTCATCCGTGTTCACCGCGGGCGGTTCTGGATCGGCATCGGTCTAATCGCAACCGGTATCGGCTCGCTCCTCTTTCACGGGCCGATGAACGCAGGATCAGAGTGGGCTCACGACGTCACCCTGGCCTGGCTGATCGTGCTCGTCGGAGCCGCCGGGACAAGGTACGAGCGACTCAGCCGTCTCCCAGCTCTCGGAACGCTGGGAATCATCTTCGTCCTGTTGCCCGGGGTGGCCGATCCGGTCGCTGTGCTGCTGACGGTCGTCGCCTTCGCAGCCCTCCTGATGCGAGACCGCTCCAGCGCAACCCTCGGCCCGCTCGGTCTGATAGCCATAGCTGCCGTCCTGGGAAGACTGGGAGCTACGGATGGCCCGTGGTGTTTTCCCGACTCCGTGTGGCAATGGCACGGCCTCTGGCATGTGGCCGCCGCAGGAGCCGTCACCTGGTGGGCTCTAGCCTCCGGCCGGCGAACGGAGTGAGTACCGGCCCCTCCGTCACTTGGTGACACCTCCCCCAACGGTCCCTGGGGGAGAAAACCTGTCGCTTCGCAACCTCCGACTCGGCGGTCCGTTCTTGACAACCGTGTGCTGCCTGGTATTCTGCATTGCATGGTACCTAGGAGTACCGGACAGGACCGGAGCACACAGCTACTGCATGGCGTTCTCGACATGTGCCTGCTCTCGATAGTCAACGAGGAAGCCTCATACGGGTATGAGATGGTCAAGAAACTCAAGGGCCGTGGCCTCAATCTGGCCAGCGAAGGCTCCATTTATCCGCTCCTCTCCCGGCTTCAGAAGCAGGGGATGATCGAGGGTTATCTGGTCCAGAGCTCAGAGGGTCCTGCTCGCAAGTACTACCGGATGTCGAAACAAGGTGAACTGGCTCTCGAGCAGTGGCAGCACGACTGGACCGGGTTTCGAGACTCGGTGGACGGAGTGCTGAACGGAGACAGTGATGGATAGGACAACTACCTTTATCGCTGAGATCGAGCGCTATTGGCAAGAAACGGGTGTGCCCAAGTCGGCCGTCTCGGACATGCGACTCGAACTCGAGCAACATCTCATCGAAGCTGCTGCCGATGGACATTCCGTCGAGGATGTGATCGGGCCCGATCAGGCGCAGTTCGCCGAGAGCTGGGCCGCCGCCTACCGAAAGAGGCGGGCAACAACTGCCACCTGGCAGGAGGTTCAGTCGGGCGCCGCGAGCAGGGATAGAAAGAACAGGAGGGATCTGACCCTCCTCGGAGTCGGTACGGTGGCAGTCGTTGCCGCGGTCGCCGTCATAGGGCAAGGAGGAAACGACATGGATAATGAGGTTTGGCGTTGGATGTGGACGATCTTCGCGATCGTCATGGGCATTGGCGAGATCTTCACCGCTGGGTTCTTCTTGTTGCCGTTCGCCATCGGAGCCGGCGCCGCTGCCGTGCTCGCGTGGATCGACGCCCCGCTCCTGGCCCAATGGCTGGTTTTCTTCGGTCTCTCGGTTTTCTCCCTGGCTTATCTCAGGAAATTCATCAATCGTCAGGACGAGGGTGAGCAACCCAAGGTCGGGGCCAACCGTTGGGTCGGAGAGGAGGGGACGGTCCTAAGGGACATTGACCCGGTGACTGACGCCGGAATGGTGAGAGTGCTCAGAGAGAAATGGCGGGCTACTGCAGACCAGCCGATAACCACCGGCGAGCGCATAGTCGTCACCAAGATTCAGGGAACCCGACTAACTGTCGAGCGCCTCGAAGACGAGTAGTAGAAGGTTTAGAAAAGGAAGGAAGGAAATATGCAAGCAGTAGTCATCCTGTTCGCCATTCTCGCTCTGGTGTTGATCGTCATCGCCGCGGCGGGATTCAAGGTGGTACGCCCCTTTCAGAAGGGTCTGATCGAGTTCCTGGGCAAGTATCAAAAGACGGTCGACAGCGGCTTGCGCTGGGTCATGCCGTTCGTGAAGCGCTTGACCAAGATCGACATGCGGGAGCAGGTCATCGACGTGCCCCCTCAGGAGGTCATCACCAAGGACAACGTGGTGGTGACGGTCGATGCCGTCATCTACTACGAGGCGACCGACCCGGTCAAACTTGCCTACAACGTGGGGAACTTCATCCTGGCGATCACCAAGCTGGCCCAGACCAACCTCAGGAACGTGATCGGTGACTTGGATCTCGACTCGGCCCTGACTTCTCGCGATGTGATCAACACCAAGCTGCGTGAGATCCTCGACGACGCCACCGACAAGTGGGGCGTTCGAGTGGTGCGGGTCGAGATCCAACGGATCGAGCCGCCGGTTGACGTGACCGAAGCGATGCACCGCCAGATGAAGGCCGAACGCGATCGGCGGGCAGCTGTCACCGAGGCTGAGGGCGAGAAGCGGGCCGCCATTCTCACCGCCGAAGGTGTCAAGGAAAGACAAATCCTCGAGGCCACCGGTCAGGCGGAGGCGATCAAGCGTGTCGCTGACGCGGAGAAGTACCAAAGGCTGACCGTTGCCGAAGGAGAGGGCCAGGCCATCGAGCGGGTGTTCCAGGCGATACACACCGGTGACCCGACCCCAGATCTGATCGCCATTCGCTACCTGGAGGCTCTCCAAGGAGTGGCCGACGGTCAGGCAACCAAGATCTTCCTGCCCCTCGACACCTCAGGGGTGTTGGGAAGCGTTGCCGCCATCGGCGAAATGTTCAAGGAAGCATCGAGTGACGCTGCGGATCAGTAAACGGACAGGCCTACGATCGAAGACCCCGCCATTGGCGGGGTCTTCCTTTCTGGTTTTCGATCAATCGCAGTTAGTCATTCTGCGAGTGATCGCTGGCTTCGCCGCACCATCACCCCGGCAACAAGGCCACCCAAAACCCCCGCAATCAAGAGACTGGCGATGTCGGCGCGCAGCCCAGTGGTGGGTTGGAGACCCATCGCTTCGAGATGTCGAATGTTTGGCTCGAATCGGGTGAAGCCGGCATCCACGAACGACGGGGCTAGCCCATCGACGCCTACCGAGAGGTCGTAGACAACGTTGGCCGCTTCTGTCTCTAGGACAAGGTGGGTGAACCAGCCGTCCTCCGGCACCCACTCCATGTTCTCGTCTGACCGGAGATCGTCGAGCAGCAAGGCGCTCGCGGGCTCTGAGCGGTTGATCGCCAGGCCCTCCCCATAGAGCAAGTCGGGTCGATCGGGTGTGAGCAGAAATACGTCGGCCTCGATGATCTCAGAGTCGGGTGTGGCGCCGTGAAGGATATGAAGCGGAACCCAGGGGCGCGGTGTGGGAATCGTTATCTGCACCGGTATTCCGTCACCGGAGATAAAGCCGTCTTCGGCCGCCGCTTCGGCGTCAAACCTCGCAGCGAGGAAGTATGGGGACCGACTCGCGTAGAAGTCGAGCATGTGGTCGGTCTCGGGGCCCTCCGGGAGGTTGAAGCCATTCTCGTTGACCCAGGCGAGCACATCGTCGCCGCCGCCTTTGAGCACCACCACATCGAGCGAGTCGATCTGGGTGCGGAACAGGACCTCGGCACCGTCCGCCGACGCGGCAAACAGGGCTCCCTCGCCAAGGCGCTGAAACCCTCCGACCTCGATCTGGAGTCGCTGAAGTGTCCACTCGCCGGCGCGGCGAACGTCGACTGGCTCTGCGGGCAGCGGGATCAGCGAGCCGAAGGATTCAACATCACCCTCGAACGTGAAGTTGGTGATGTATCGCTCGATACCGTTCTCCCACGCAACGAACGTCGTCGTCTTGCCCAACCGGATGGCACCGTTTGCCGACACCAGAAAGCCACATGCCTGGGCCACCGGACCCCCAACGAGCACAGCCACCATCGCTGTTGCAACCACGAAACTGAATCTTCTCATCTCGCTCCTGTCTGTCGCTGCAACTTGGACGACGCCAGAAGGCGAAGCGGTTCCTTAGTCAGCCGGCGACCCGGTTCATCCCCTCGAGAATCTGGTCAACCTCAGCCGGCGAGACAGGTGGATAGAAGACCATGGTGTAGAGGTCGCAGCGTCCCTCCGGCTGCTCGAACCAGCCCGCCACCCAGGTGCCATCGGGGTGGGGTCCGACCACCACGGGCGTCCCGTCAACGTCAGCGTCGCCTTTCTCATTGGGCCAGTCGACCGGCGGAAGGGTGCCCCTCAC
>CAXMPS010000126.1:0-2671 GCA_964194995.1 uncultured Gammaproteobacteria bacterium
GTCGAAGGCTCGCGTACTCCAAGGTCATGCAAAGACCGCATGATGTCGGCATGGCTTCGCAAGAGACCGACCACGAGCACGCCAAGGAGGAGGATCGCAAGCGCTTCGATCACCAGTACCGCTGTCATCACGCGACCAGGATGTTGTGAGGCCCGGCGGTATTGGCGTTGCGCAAGTACCACCTGCCGGATCGGTACACACCCACGGTGTCGACGCCGTCACCGTCGTAGTCACCCATCACCGGAGCATCACCGGAGTTCCCGTAATCGAAGCGGAAATCCGCGGCGCCGATGCCTCCACCGTTGGCACCGAGTCGATTGATGATGTAGAAGCGCTGCTCACTCGGGCGATAGATCGAGACGGTGTCCCTGCCGTCACCGTTGGCGTCGCCGACCACGGGTCGGTCCCCAGGGTTTCCAAAGAAGAACCAGATGTCGGCTTCGCCCTGTGTGTTGGACAGACGCAGGTAGACCCGCCCATCGGAGTGCCGATACTGCCCCGGCGTATCGATGCCATCTCCGTTCCAGTCACCGGCGAAAGGTTGATCGCCCGGGTCGCCAAACCAGAACACCTTGTCGGCAAAACCTGTGGTGTTTGAGTTCCGCAGATGCCACTCACCGTTGCGAACGACCCCTGGCGTGTCGACGCCGTCCCCGGTCCAATCACCGACCACCGGACTGTCACCGGAGTTCCCGAAGCTGAACACAATATTCGGACCACCGTCGGCTCGCTGGAGGTGCCAACGCCCGTTTGCGAACACCCCGGGCATGTCCTTGCCGGTGCCGGCCCAGTCGCCAAGCACGGGAATTCCATTTGGCAGGGCGTTCGGATCCTCGAGACACGGGGCATTGTGGAACCTGGTTCTGTTGTCCGTAGCCGAGGTCCTTGTGCAGCTGTCATCCCAGACCCAGGGTGGCGTGCAGGTGACGACTCTGCACACAATCGGCCCAATGCAGGTGACGTTCTGATTGCACTGCCCGTACCGGAAGCCGGTGCAGGACGTTTTTCGATGGCTGCAGTCACCGAGACCGCATCCACACACAAAGTCGACGGGATCCTGACAGCTGCCTGAACAGATGCCATTGCGACCACACCCACAAGAGCCGCAATCGGAGATGTTGCAGTCGAGGTAGTAGCGGGGTTGGGGTCCCAGTGCAGTGTCGCATATCCCGGAGCCGTCTGCCTTCCACCAGCCGGCTGGGGCAGTTCCGGAGGGACAGGCGTTTTCGCCAGAGATAGCACAGCAGAAGTCCGTGTACCCGTCGCAGCAGAGATCGCCGCAGCCACAACTCTGGCCCGAGCAGGAACAGATGACCGCGTAGGCGGTACCGGGGCGCATCAGGAATGTCATCGGGGCAACACTGAGCGCTGTCGCTCCCATGGTCATTTTCGACAGGAAGCCACGCCGACTCATCGGGCGATCGAGCAGTTTGGTCGCCCTTTTGACGATTGTTCGACTCACAGCGGGGAGCCAGACCTTTTCGGGGAGAGACGAATATCGGTCTAATTGCTCTTGGGCTGAAGGAGTGGCAACACGGCAAGGATCGCGTAGAGGAGGTAGATCGTGACGGCCGTGAAGCCGATGAAGGCAACTGCCAGACCCGGGGTGAGTTGATCGATCCCTCCCCACGGCCCGATCGGGAAGAATCCCGCGATCGTGAGCACCAGCAGCGCTCCGATGTTCACGATCACGTGGTTCATGCTCGGTGGGGTCTCGGCCGCCCCGAAGCATCCACAGCTCGAGATAGCCAGTCGGTGGCGCAGAGCATGGATGACAAACCATGCAAAGCCCGCGTAGAAGGCGGCTGCAGAGAACGCCACAATCGAGCTTCCGCGGACAATCCCGGTCACCCCGATCAACACCTCGACGAGGCCGATGCCGCGCACAAGGACTCGCGCGTGCGGAAGCCCGGCGGCCCGGAGAGCCCGCGATGTGGGATCCGGGCTGACCACCTTCATTCCTCCAGCGAGAGCCAAGAGCCCGAACAAGGCAAGCGTTGGTCCGCTGTGGGCAACCATCGGCCGCGCATGGTAGAGAGCCTGTTTCGGATGCAAGATCTTTCGAGCGTGGAGTCGGACCGGCGCAGCGGTGGACCTGCACCGGTCGGGCTTAGGCCGTGACCGCTCCTGTTGCGCCCTCGAGCCCGAGATCCTCGATGGCCATCTCCTTGAGCTTGAACTTCTGGATCTTGCCGGTGACGGTCATCGGGTACTCGTCGATGAACGCAACATGGGCCGGGACCTTGAAATGGGCGATCTGGCCGCGACAGAACTCCTTCACGTCTTCTTCGGTGAGGGTTGCCCCCGGCTTCGTGGTGACCCATGCCATCACCTGCTCCCCGTATTTCTCATCGGGTACACCGATGACCTGGGCGGCAACGATGTCGGGGTGGGTATAGAGGTACTCCTCGATCTCGCGCGGATACACGTTCTCACCCCCACGGATGATCATGTCCTTGATCCGCCCTACGATGCTGACGTAGCCATCCTCGTCCATGGTGGCGAGGTCGCCGGTGTGCATCCAGGCGTCGGCGTCGATCGCCTCGCTCGTGCGGTCGGGATCGTTCCAGTAGCCGACCATCACCGAGTAGCCGCGCGTGTGTAACTCGCCGCTTTCCCCTCGCTCGACCGTCTCGCCGGTGTCCGGGTCCGCGATCTTGACCTCGACGTG
>CAXMPS010000127.1:0-2754 GCA_964194995.1 uncultured Gammaproteobacteria bacterium
CTCTCGCTTGCCACCGGTCCTGAAAATATCGTGGACATGGCTCGTCGCATGGGGATCACAGAATCGGCCCTCAACCCCGTC
The DNA here is from genome assembly GCA_964194995.1 of uncultured Gammaproteobacteria bacterium. Classification (GTDB taxonomy): domain Bacteria; phylum Actinomycetota; class Acidimicrobiia; order Spongiisociales; family ZC4RG35; genus JACZUI01. The sequence continues at coordinate 82 of CAXMPS010000127.1, forward strand.
TTGTCGATCGTCCTCGGATCCTCGGCAGTGTCGACCCTGGAGATGGCATCGGCATTCTCCAACTTCGCAACCAACGGCTTACACGCCGACGACTATGTCGTTGCTCAGATCATTGATCACGAAGGCAGCGTCGTTTACTCCTACGACGACGAACCCACCCAGGTGGCAGACCCCGCCATCTTCGCGGCGGCCCGCCGTCCCCTGGTTCAGGTGCCCAAGATCGGCACTGCGGCCCGCGCATTGGGTTCATTCCAGTACGGAAGCTTTGAAGACGGCGACCCACGAATCGGTGGCAAGACAGGCACTCACCAAAGTTACCTGGACGCCTGGTATGTCGGCTTTAGCCCCGAGTACTCAACGGCGGTGTGGGTTGGTTATGAAGCGGAACAGATCCCTCTAGAGAACATCGTCGCCAAAGGGCAAAGCTACAGCCGGGTCTTCGGCGGCTCGATCCCGGCACCGATCTGGGGTGAGTTCATGGAGGTCGTGATGGCGAACCTCCCGCAAACACGGTTCCCTGACGAGCCCAACAACATCCGTGAGTACTTGATCCCGCCACCGACCAGGGTGCCGGTGGTTGTCGGGCTCGATCTCGAAGATGCCGAGGATCTCCTCATGATCGAGGCCCGACTCAATGTCGAGGTGATCGAGATTGCGTCGCTCGACCCGGTGGGCACCGTGGTCAGCCAGTCGCATGAGCCGGGTACCACAGTCAGTCAGGGCACGTTCATAACCATTTACGTCTCTACAGGCGAGACCCCGGTGGCGCCGCTGCCGAGCTTGATCGGGCAGACGGTCGAAGAGGCGATCGGGGCGATCCGTGAGTTCGAACTGGTGACCGGTGTCAAGATCAGCGTCATCCAACAAAAGGTGGACACCACCAACCCCGCTTTGGTCGGCAAGATCATTTCGACCAACCCAGCCCCGGGGGCAGTGATCACCGAAGCTGCAGCGGTGGTGCTCTCGGTTGGTCTACTGGCCCCACCCGATTCGTAGTTGGTCCGTCTTACACGCCAATAGCGGTTTCTTTCGCGTCTCTGTCTACACCCCTTGACGTTGGTTAACAACATGTTGTAGTTGTTACAGCATGAGAGCTGAAGCACCTGCAAGCGGTCGGAGTCGTCCTCCCTCCAAAAGCGCCGTGGGGCATGTGGGTGCTTCAGCCAGGCCAACGGTGCGGGTCAGACCCACCGTCCCGGTTGGGCATGACAAACGTCGAGGTCGTTTTGAGCCGTCCGATCCGTACGTGCGAAGGTTCTGGGTAGCCGCGATAGGGGCCGGCGCCGTTGCCGAACTGCTCCGTCTGGTCCGTGCCGCCGGTGCGGGAGAGGATGTCCGGCTACCCAGAAGTCTTCCCACGTTGCTGAGAGCGGGACTGGTCACTGTGGAGAGTGGGACAATTCTCGTCTCGAAGCGTATCCCTGCTGTCCCGCTCGAACTTCGTTGGCGTTTCCCGCCGAGTTTGGCGGCGGAGCACAGCCGAGTAATTGCCCGCTAGCGACGAGTTGCCAGCACCCCCATGAGGCCGAGTGCAACAAACTCCCCTATTGCAAAGGAGACGGCGACCCGGGTGTCTGGCTCTCCGTTGACCACGAGCAGGACAAGTACCGCCACGACGAGACCACCAAACCAGGCGAGTGAGAGTCGGCGGGTGCGCCCTTCTGCCACCAGAACCTGACTGGCCACCTGAGCCGCAGCGGCGGCCATGACGCCTGCCGCGGCCAGCATCGCAACGATCTGGCTCGGAGCAAACTCCTCTCCGAATAGCAGAGTGACCACGCCGCCACCAAAAACCCACCCAACCAGGCCTCCGGCGAAGGCGAGAATCACACCACCAAGGACCACTCCCCGGGCAATCTTCCTCAGCCTCTCGTGATTCTCCTCATGAGCCAGACCTACCAGGTAAGGAAGGATGCGTCCTTGCAACGCGAAAATCAGGGTAAGTGGCGCACGAAAGAGGGTGAAGGTGACAAACACGATCGAAACCAGCGCAGGAGACCCTGCCAGTGCCGCGACCGCTATCGGTGCGGCGCCCAAGAGAACCTGCGACGAAGCCGTGCCTGTCACATAGCCACCTAAGAAACCCGCCGGAGGCGCGGCGGGTGCCTTTGATTCCCCATTGTCCCGGCGCCACCAGCGAAGCCCCAGGACCGCAAAACCGCCTAGAACCATGGCCCATCCCAGAGAAGTGGCGCTGGCGACGAGTTGGAGGGCTATGAACCCAGCGGCAAGCCGGGCGACGGTCTCGACGATAAGTATCCAACCGACATCCCTGAAGTGGCGGGTGCCTGCCAGCACTCCTTTGCCCATGAAAAGCAGCGAGTAGCCAAGCATCAACAGTGTTATCTGGAATACATACTGATAACTCCCCTCAAACAGGTCATCCAACGTCGCGAAGACAAATCCACCGCCGACCAGTGAACCGATAACCGCCATAGTCAGTGTCGGTTTGAGATCACCAGGAATCGCTCGGCGCCCCGACGCCACTTCACGTGTGACGTATTGCTCCACCGGCACCAGGAGGACCGTGGCGAGGATGAAGAAGGCGGTCCAGAGCACGCTGACCGGCGCAAAAGCCTCGGGAAGGAGCGTGCGAGCTCCGTACACCTGAAAGAGATACGCGCCAAAAGCGCCGATCAGGGCGCCCGTAACCATGAACCCTGTTCCCGGAGC
>CAXMPS010000128.1:0-2700 GCA_964194995.1 uncultured Gammaproteobacteria bacterium
GGTATCCCTCCGGCCTCTCCGAGCGTGTGCAGATTCCGGTGTCCAGCACCCGGATTTGCACACGCTTAGCTGGTTACCGTGCGAACGTGACTACGACCAACGGGCTTCGATCAACCGCCTTCACACTTGGCGTGATCGGCATGGCGAGCATTTCGATCGGGGTCGGAATCGCCATCTTCGGGGGTCAAGGGTTGAGCGAGCCAAGTGCGGGGATCTTGATACGGGTCGGAGCCGTGCTTGGCGCCACGGCCCTAATCCTTCCGTCGCTGCGCCGGCCGTCGTTTCCCACCATCGCCATCATCTCGGTTGGGACGATTCTCGTGCTGGCGCGCCCCGGGCTGATCTGGGTCGGGCTCATTGGCTGGGTGGCCTGGCTTATTGCAGGTCGTCAGTCCAAGAGGGCCGACAGCGACTCATAGGCCCAATCGAGGTCACCGATGCGAACCGACTCGCCCGGCTTGTGGGCAAGAGTCGTCTCCCCTGGCCCAAAGTTCACTGCCGAAATCCCAGCTTGGCTCAGTTGGGCCACATCGGTCCAACCCTGTTTTCCCACTACCGGCGCTCCCGAGACTTCGACCAGGGCAGCAAACAGTGGGTGGTCCACATCCACAGTGCCGGGAGGGGCGGCGTCGACCACCTCGAAAGTGTCGGCGCCCTCACATACCGCTCGGAGACGATCTGTTGCTTCCTCCACTGTCCGATCGGGCGCAAACAGATAGTTGACGTTGAGCTCCAACCGTGCCGGGATGATGTTGTTGGCGACGCCGCCGGAGGCGGTGGTCACCGACATGACCTCCTTGAATACCAGGCCGTTGACGATCCGCTCCTCGGGAGCACGAGAATGCATCTGGGTCAGCCATGAGCCAGCCCCGGTGACGGCGTTCTCGCCCAGCCACGGTCGGGCCGAATGGGCGGCCTCCCCGTTGAAACCGACGGTCGCGTTTATCGCTCCCTGGCAACCTGCCTGCACCTCTCGGTCGGTTGGCTCGAGAACAATCGCCGCGCCGGCATCTTTCAGCCCGGGAATCTCATCCAGGACCGGAGCGAGCTGGTTGCCATTCAGCGGCCCTTCCTCCCCTGCGTAGAACACGCCGGCGAGTTTCCCGGTGCCAAGAGCCTCGATGAGATGGATCATCACTGCCAGCCCAGACTTCATGTCCGTAGCCCCTAGCCCGACCAGACGATCGCCCTCTATCCGGGGTCCTCGGTCACCCTGCAAGGGGACCGTGTCGAGATGACCTACCACCAAGGTGGTTCCCTCGCCGGCTTCTCCAACGACCAACGAATCGGCAACGAGAGTCTTCGGAAATTGGTCCAATCGGTCGGCTACGGCATTCCGGATAGTCGTTTCAGAGCCTGTCTCAGATGGAATGCCGATCAACCATGAAGTCGTCTCGAGAAGCGTGGTCACAGCTGGACGCCGAGGTCTCGCACGTAGTCGTTGAGAGCGGTCTTCTCGTCGGTGGCCTCTGTTCTCTTTCCAATGATCAGTGCGCAGACGAGGTCGTAGCTTCCGCTCGGAAAGTCTTTTGGTCGGGTTCCCGGGACGACCACCGAGCCGGACGGAACCCGGCCTCGATACTCGACGGGCTCGGGGCCCGTCACGTCAATAATCGGCGTTGACCTGGTGAGAACCGTGTTTGCCCCCAAGACGGCCTTCTCCTCCACGATGGTCCCTTCGACCACGATCGATCGACTACCGATGAACGCCCCGTCCTCGATGATCACCGGCCGGGCGCCGGGTGGCTCGAGAACTCCACCGATCCCCACTCCGCCGGAAAGATGGACGTTCCGCCCGATTTGGGCGCAGGATCCAACCGTTGCCCAGGTATCCACCATCGTGCCGGAGCCCACATAAGCACCGATGTTCACATATCCGGGCATGACGATCACACCCGGTTCGCAATGAGCACCGTATCGAACGGTGCCAGGTGGCACCACTCTTACTCCTTGTTCGGCAAGCCCCTTCTTGAGCGGAATCTTGTCGTGGTATTCATATGCACCGACCTCGACTGTCTCCATCCGCCGGAGGCCGAAGTAGAGAAGGATCGCCTCCTTGGCCCATTCGTTAACGACCCAGGAACCATCGACCTTCTCGGCAACACGCTCGGTTCCTCGGTCTAACTCCTCGATGGCCCAATCAACGGCTTCGGCGGCATCTTCTGCGGCGATATCGCCCGCATACGCGGACCGAATGGCGTCCCGATGTGACAAAAGACTTCTCCCGACGACTGGCTCTCAGCCAGGCAGCGTACCTCTGTAGGTCGGAGCCGAGGCTACGGTCGCCCGAGCAGTGTCTTACCGATTGATCTACATAGGACTTGGACTTGTGGCCATCGCCGCGATTGCCTTTGGTTTCGCGTTCTCGACCGATGGGGAGCCGATAGTTCTCCCCGCCCCGATCGAGTCGGTAGCTCCGCTTCCCGGAGATCTGGTTCCGCTCCAGTCGTTCATCGAGGTGGATATGAAGGTCGGATATCGGGCCGACATCTATGTCGATGGCTGGCCGATGGCCGACGCAACATTCGTCGAGGGAACCGGGGTCTATCGCTGGGCTCCAAGCCCGAGCAACCCAACGGTCAACGCATGGACTCCGGGCGAGCACACAATCAGAGTTGTCTGGGACACGATCGACGGCCTCGCCGACCCCGGCGAATACGAATGGACCTTCCGGGTTGGATGACGGGGATCGCCGCACCG
>CAXMPS010000129.1:0-2981 GCA_964194995.1 uncultured Gammaproteobacteria bacterium
AAACCGAGGTACCTACATCTACGACGACGCCGGAGGGGCCGGTGGACTCAAGCCGGGCAGTCTCTTCGTCATTGCGGGTGACCAGAACTCTGATCCGCTCGATGGCGACTCAATCCCCGGGTCGATCCAGCAACTGCTGGACAACCCAAGTGTGAATGACAAGTCAACGCCGTCGAGCGTCGGCGGGACAGAACAGTCGGGGTTGCAGGATAACGCCAACACGCTGCATCTCAGTGATCCAGCGTTCGACACCGCGGACTTCTTCGATGGCTTCCCCCCGTCACCGTTCGGGGGCGCGCCCGGCAACCTGCGGGCCGACTATGTGCTCCCCGGCAAGGCGCTCCAGATCCGTGACGCCGCTGTGTTTTGGCCGTTGAGCGGCGATCCTCTGTTCTCGCTCGTTGGTACGTTCCCGTTCCCGAGCTCGGATCACCGGCTGGTTTGGGTTGACGTGTCCCATGGCGGGTTTCCCAACGGCTGAGCAGCGACGAGTAACGCGACAAGACGAGACGCCCCGGCACACGCCGGGGCGTCTCGACTGTTCTCGGCGCTGCGCCTATCGGGTACTCACCAGGAAGGCGCATCCGTCGGGGCGCCCAAAATGAAGTCCTGCAACGCCGACGACCAATCCCACGCCGTTGCCGATGACATCAAGCGTTTGAGTCGGCCAGATCACAGGGTGAACACTCCCGGCAGAGGAGTGCGTTCAACAGCCGGACGCATATTGACCTCTCAATTCTGGACGCAACCCTCCTCGTCGAATCGTGTGTCAGCTAGCCGGCTGGATGTCGACGGCCAGCACGATGAATTGGGTGAACTGCCCGGAATTGAAGTTGTTGTCACTGACAATGACCAACGTTTGGCGCCCATCGGGGAGCATGGGACCGAACGTCATGCCTTCGATGTTGTCGATGGGAATCCCGAGATCGTCGAAGGCAAACACCTCGCGCTGTGACACCGGTGTGAGTGCAATCGGAGAACCGCCGACGAAGAGAGCATCGATGGCCAACACGTCGGTGGCACCGTCGGTAGATATCTCGTTGATGACGACCACGTTGCCGGTGCCACCACCAAGGACTCCCCCCACCGAGAACGATCGCTCCATCACCAGCATGGTCCCGACATCGTCAATAGGTAACACCTCGACGACCCCGTTCACCCCGAAGATCGCAGAGGGCTCCGCCCACGGAGCGACCTCATACACGTACTCGGCGAGCGGGGAACGCTTGCGCAGGTCATATTGGAGGATGCGCGCAAGGCTGCTATTCGTGAACGTGGATGCGGGTCCGTCCTGGAACAACGCACCCTCACCGGCGGTGATCAGGCTCCGACCGTCGGGGGTGACGTTCAAGCTCTCGAACGCCAAGTTGAACCTGACGCCGTGATCGACGCCGTTGGGGATGTACTTATCAGGAATCGGCAACGTCGCGGTTACCCGACCGCTGTGGTTGTAGCGCTTGATGAACGGGTCGATGATCGGATTGGCGAAGACATTCCCTTCCGACGACATGAAGAGAAACCCCTCGCGGGCTAGTACGAAGCCCTCCGGGTCCAGGCCACCCGGAGCGAATGGGGTCTTCTTGCTCTCGAAGAGCTGGGTGAAGGACTCAAACTCGACATCGCCGTCATCGAGTGTGCCGTCCGTCAAGTCGATGGCGACCGTGTAATACCTCACCGGGTCACCCGTCGGCCGGTTGCCCTGATCATCAGAGAGCACGTAGTAGACGCCCCGACCCCGGTCATAAGTGATGCTCGACAGCCCGCCGATCTCGGTGCCGTCAAAGAGCGTGCCGGTTGGCACGACAACCTCGCCAAGGAATTCGACATCGACAACGGTCTGGGCCTCACTCATGCCCGGCGCAGAGGCGACCGCAGGCATCACGAGCAACGCAGCCAAGGCCACGACAACGATCAATCCCAACCGGCTGCGAATACGTATACGCAAAATGCTTCTCCCTTGTCCGAGCCTCATCGCAGTCCAACCTAGTGCGCGCGATTACCCCATCCATCGTCACGGGGACGGTGATCCTGTCGCCTCGGTATCCAGCCATGCCTCCGACGCCCGCGGATCTCCGGCAGGTTCCCACTGTGACAATGTCCCATCCGGGCGTCGGCCCTGGCGATGACGTGACGCGGGTCAAGGCGACCGATGATGCATGAGTTGTTGTGGACGCGGGATACTCTGCCATCGTCCGGATCGAGCGGAACTTCAACTCGCTGGTTCGAGAGTGGTACAGCGACCCAGATCTGGTCGATGCCGCCTTGCGCTGCATCGTCGGCTCCCAAGACCGGGACGGGCGTTCCGTCTACGGGCTGGTAGCGATGGAAGGGCGAGCCCGCATCGAGTTCACCCCCGCCGAGAGAGACTGGATCGCCTACCGACTGGAAAGGACGATTGCAGGCCGCTACTCACCCTACGGACCAAGACTACGCAGCTCCCTCTACGGCGATCGGAACGGCAGTCCCGATCCGAACTCGCGGATGATTACCACTCTGTAACACGAACGAAGGCGCCACGGCATGCCAGCTATACCACTCGGGGTGCGGTTGGCAGGTTGAGATCGGCGCGACGCGATGTGATGACATGCCAGCAACAAGGGAGGCCGACGCGACTGTGGCGGCCATCGGGACCGCCACAGTCGGAATTTCCCCGCCTCGAACGGCGCCGAGCCCCTACCCCGTAATCGGATGAACCGTCGATCGCGATACCCCCATCGAAAACGATCCCCCCATTGCGGCTTCGGCTCGCCACCAGACTCGACCGAGACAGCCCAACCCGACACGAAAGACTCCCGCCCATATCCGGCAATATGGGTGGTGCGTCCGCGTAGCACGACGAGAGTATGCGACGCACGCTTCTGGCGGCGACACTTCTGCTTGTCTCATGCACACCCGAGGCCGCCCCCACCGCCATCGTTGCGTGTTGACGTTGCTGGAACCCCCCCCAAAAAAAGACAACGCCTGTGTCGTTATTGACGGCC
>CAXMPS010000130.1:0-1128 GCA_964194995.1 uncultured Gammaproteobacteria bacterium
AAGGAGCACCTCCGTTATGTCGCCTCACAGCCCTGCATCATCTGCGGTCGAGCGCCCGGCCAGGCTCACCATCTGCGTTTTGCCCAACCAAGAGCATTGGGGAGGAAGGTGAGCGACGAGTGGACTGTGCCCCTCTGCTCAACTCATCACGGATCACTTCACAGTGTTGGCGACGAAAAACAGTGGTGGAGAGAGGAGGGAATTGATCCGATTGCGCATGCGACGCGCTTCGGGTGGGACACGAGGCACGGCGGAGTCGAGCATCCGAACAAGGTGGAACGGCCTGGGTCCTAGTGGTTCAAATCTAACTCTCGAGTCCCACGACCCATGAGCCGTATCAAGGGGTTACGCAGTCGTCTGTTAAGAAGCGGTTCTGAGCGCTGGAATCGGTAGGATGACAGCTATGATTTTGCACAAAAGCTTTCTCAGCCATCGGAGGACGAGGCGGAAGTTATGACCGGCGGCGGTGAGGACGGCGTTGGCCTGGTCGCCGTCCAGCCTTCGGCCCCTGCTGCGCACCCTTTGAGGTAATTGCGATCGAGATGTCCTTCTGATTTCAGGTGTCCAATCACGGGCTCGATGGCGGCCCGTCGGCGCAACTCGCGTTTGATCTGCCCGTGGACGCCACGCTTCTGGCCGGATCGATAGAACTCCCCAATTCGTTCCCCAGGGACGGAACGCCGTTCCACCGGGACAGAGGCCGGATGATCTCGCATCGGAATTTGAGGCCAGGCGTTATTGATCACGGACCTCGCAGCAGACCTTTGGAGACATCGAGCCCCCGGCACCATCATGGGGCGGACCGCCAGCCGGTGCCGACTCCGGAGAGAACCATGAACGCGGTGAGACACGAAAAACGTGCCCTTATGGAAGGGGCCGCAATTAGAGAACATCCGAAATAAGGATGTTGGCGGACGCGCGCCCGGCCCGGGTATCTTCGTCCCCGTATCGGGTGATCGCTCGTTCTGCTCAGACGCCGTTGATCAGGCTGTTGGCATCCAGGGAGGCCAAATCGGTCAAGATCCCGCTCACATCGGTGATCATGATCGTCGTGCCGCGCGCCAACACGAGCGTATCGATGGCCCCGGCACCCCCGCCATCGACGAAGCTGTCGACCACGTCTTCGAT
>CAXMPS010000131.1:0-3460 GCA_964194995.1 uncultured Gammaproteobacteria bacterium
TCCATAGAGAGCAGGTGGCACAGCAGTGGACTCGAGATCGATGTCCGTCTCCGACCAGGTGAACTCCCCATCGGTGACCACCGGGATGATCCGATCCGCATCCTTGTGTTCCAACCAGTACTCCACCTCCTGATTCACCCACTCAGATTCCGCCGCATCAGGAGACAGCAGCAACACGAACCAGTCAGACGTGTCGAGGGCATTGGTGATCGAGGACCACAGATGCGGATTGGCGCTCAGCGACGACTCGTCACGAAAGATCCTGAGTGCTCGCCGCTTCCACCACGGCTTAGCGAACCGTTGCAGGCCGGCCTGCAACCTCGGAGCAAGCAGATCGTCGGCGGCATGGGAGTAGGAGATGAACCCGTCGTAGACCGATCCTGTCGGCGTCGGCACCTGTTCGATCGTCTCGACGGTGGACATCAGCCACCCGCCTTCACTTCTTCGAGGGTGGGACACGGATCGATGCCGAACGTGGCGCACTCATCGACGGTTAGAGCCCTTGTAAGCCTCGCCTTGGCGATGGCAATCAGCTCGTCGGTGTCGATCGTGAATTCGCGCAGCAGGCCACCGGTCGAAATGGACACGATGTGGTTGTCACCGGAGCGGAAGTATGCAGCGGGTGCGCCACTGCGTGGAGCGGCATCGATCTCGGCAATGAGCGTCGGCTCCCCCCCATCGAGGACTCCGGTGATATCCCAGATCCGAATCGGCTCGTCGAAGGTCGTGGTAAGCAACATGGTCTCGTCGTTGCTGAAGTCCTGGAAGATCAGGTCGGAGTGCGCCGATATCTCCGCAACTCGAGAAGACTCGAGGTCTCGCGTTGTGTTGAGCTGCCCGGTGTCCAGCAACCACATGTCACCCTCGAAGTTCGGGGGGTAGGCCAGCATCGCTCCGCTGTCGCTGATCGCGGTCTTGAATCCCACGGCAAACCCGGAGGGCTCCCCGCCGGGCAGCAGGTACACCGACTCGCCAGTGCAGCAGTAGGTGAAGACCAGGCTGGAGTCCGGGCTGAACTGGTAGACCTCGTCACCGCGAGCACTCACGCGGTCGACCTCCCTGCCCGTGGCCGTCTCGACCACGATCGGGAACGCTTCGTCAGCCAGCGGGTCCACTAGGAGAACGAGGCTCCCATCGTTGTTCACCCCGCGTATGGCAAGGCCAGGTGGCGCCATGTACACAATCTCGCCATCCGGGACCGAAAAGACTGCGGAGGTGTCGTCGGTTCGGACGATCGAAAGGAGCGTGCCGTCCGTGTTCAACACAAACCAATCGGCGCCGTCGACGATCAGCTCGGGCGCCGCATTGCGCTCGGTGAGGCTCCACAAAGACGAACCGGAGCCGCTATCGGTCCTGAGAACGAGGCTCCCGTCCGGTCCCTGGAAGACGAAACGAAGATCTGAGAGTCCGGTGTCCCAGACGGGCAGCTCGGTCAGCCCGGCAGGCGTGACGTCCCAAATCAGTGTTGTCCCGTCATTCCATCCCGCCGTCGCCAACCGATCGGTGCCCGGGACTGCATCGAGACCGAACACCGGCGAGGTGTGCCCGGCGAGCTCGAACAGGATGTCACCCGTCTCGGAGTCGATCACACGGGTAGAGCCCTCCCCACCGGCAACCACTCGGAAATCGTCGAGCCACTGGCCACAACACAGCCGGTTGATCTGCTCGCTCAGCAGAACCTCGCCGGTGGCGGCGTCTCTGATCATCAGGCGAGATAGTGTCGGGGAGATCTCGACGAGACGGGTACCGTCTGGCGAGAACTGGACGGATAGGTTGGATTCGCTTCCTTCGACGTCGACCAGTACTTCTCCAGAACTGATGTTGTGGACGCGAAGCCGCTCATCAGCGCTGATGATCGCCACGCGCCCTCCCGAGGGGTCCACAGCAAATAGACCGTCCTCGAGTTGGAGGAGCAGCTCCCCAGTGACTGCCGAAAAGACACCCACTCCCCATCGGTCTTCACTAGCCACGTAGAAGTGCGCCACGATCAGGTCTCGGCCTGCGAAGTCAACCCCTCCCTCCTGGGGAAGGGGGTCTCCTTCGAGCGGAAGCTCCGTGCTACCGGCAATGTCGTAGACGACCACGGGGGCGACAATGCTGTCCTGGTCGGATTGCATGTACACCACCGCCAACCGATCACCGGATGAGCTGAAGGCGGCGGCTGTGGCTACGCCGCCGACCTCGTCGAACGTGGCGACGAGCTCCCAAGTCTTCGCATCCCATACCGCGACACCATCATCGGATGCCGTGGCCAGCCTGAGGCCGTCGTCTGACATCGCCACGAACGAGCCACCCGGGAGCCGATGCACGACCCGAGACCGGTTGAGAGCATTACGCAGCGCCTGCGTTGACTCGACTGGCTCGATACCGGCTTCCCGTGCCAGCCCGATGGCCTCGATTGCCAGCAGCATGGCCCGTTCCGCATCAACCGGGATCTCCTTCTCGGCGCGAAGCGCCAACTCATTGCTGCTCGCCAGGAGCGCAGAGCGTTCGGCTTCTCGCCTGGCCTCTGTTTCACGGGCGGCCGCGGCCTCAGCTTCGTCGCGTTGGCGATCGGCCTCGGCTGCGTTCGATTCGGCGAGTTGTCGCTGTTCGGCTTCGGCGCCCGTTGCGGCCTGTGCGTCGTTGCGTTGGTCGAGAGCGAACAGCGCGGCGGCGCCGGCGAGCACGGCGAGTAGCAGTACGACGATGCTGGCTGCCCATGCGGTACGCACGGTGCGGCGGTGTTGGCGGACTTCTTCGGACTCCAACTCGTCCTTGGGGACACCCCGGATCGCCGAGGCGATATCAGCAACCGCGGCGGAGAACCGCGGGTTGTTCAGATCCAACTGCTCCTCAGAACGAGCAAAGCGCAGATCCACCCACCTGGGTTCATCGGCGAACGCCCCGTACAGGGCGGGTGGTACTGCGGTGGACTCGAGGTCGATGTCGGTCTCCGACCAGGTGAACTCCCCGTCGGTGACCACCGGGATGATCCGATCGGACTCTTTGTGCTCCAACCAGTACTCCACCTCTTGGTTGACCCACTCTGACTCCGCAGCATCAGGAGACAACAGCAACACAAACCAGCCCGACTGGTCCAGGGCGGTCGTGATCGAAGACCACAGATGTGGGTTGGCGCTCAGCGACGACTCGTCACGGAAGATCCGCAGTGCCCGGCGCTTCCACCACGGCTTGGCAAACCGCTGCAAACCAGCCTGAAGACGAGGAGCAAGAAGATCATCCGCGGCATGGGAGTAGGAAATGAACCCGTCATAAACCGCATCCCCCGGTGGCCCACGCTCATCCTGAGAGGTCCGAACCTCTGCGGTCGCCATCTCTACCTTCCGACTGTACGCGCCCACAGTCGCAGATGCGCCTTACGGTCCACTTACGGAGCCGCTTCCGCACAAGCGAAGCGCTACGACGCCGGACAAGGCTCCCGGAAGTACTGCAGGCACTCCTCTTCGGTCATCTCCCG
>CAXMPS010000132.1:0-1322 GCA_964194995.1 uncultured Gammaproteobacteria bacterium
AGCTTGGCCAAGGCCATCGTGGCCGACCGGGAAAGGCGCGGGCCGTTTGGGACCCTGGCGGGTCTGGACCGGGTTGCCGGTGTGGGTCCGGCGGTGTTACGGGCCGTGCAGCCATTTGCGGCCTTCTCGGGGCCTCCGGCTGAGCCCGGGAGGGATGGGGATTCCGCAGGTGCGGTCGATGTCAACCGGGCCGCCGTGGAGGAACTGGAGACGCTCCCCGGCATCGGGCCGTCCCGGGCAGCCAACCTAGTGGCTTATCGCGAAGTGCATGGGCCCTTTGCGACCCTCGAATCGTTGACTGATGTTCCGGGTATTGGGCCGGGGACCGTGGCCCGGTTGCGAGGCCGTGTCCGGTTGCGCTAACTACTTTGGTTCCGGCAACATAGCCGTGTGAGGGTCGGGTTGGCGGGGCCCCGTGCAACCGATGGCACGATCTTGGCGATGGACCACCGAGATCGGTCGACCTAGGAAGTCGACCGGACGACCGGGTCCCGGCACTGCAACGGGTCTGTGTCCCGGGTTCCTCCGACGCTCTGGGTAGCCATGACGACCACGGCCACAGGTGGCGACCGCTTAGGTGAGATTCTGATTCAGGAAGGCCTGCTCACTGAGGAACAGTGCCAGCAGGTCTTGTCTGAGCAGAAGACGTCCGGCCATCGTCTCGGGTATCTTCTCGTCAAGCAGGGCCTGGTGGACGAGAACGCCATCACCAAAGTGCTGGCGCGCCAGTATCGCATGCCCGCGGTGGACCTGTCACAGTTCGAAGTCGACCCCCACATCTCCAAGCTGATTCCATCGGACATGGCGCTGAAGCACACGGTGCTTCCGCTGAAGCGGGAGGGACGGACCCTGACGGTGGCGATGGCGGATCCGACCAACCTGGGGCTCATCGAGGACCTCAAGTTCGTCACCCGGTACGATCTTTTCCCGGTCATCGCCGGGGAGTACACGCTCCGGACGCTGATCGAGAAACAGTACGAGTCTTCGGATCAACAACTCAGCGAGCTCCTGAAGGATATCGAGGAAGAGGACATCGAGATCCTCGAGGAACACGAGGTGGACGCCGTCGCTACCCAGGCGCAGATTGATGATGCGCCGGTCGTGAAGCTCATTAACGGTTTCCTCATCGACGCGGTCAAGCGGGGCGCCAGCGACATCCACATCGAACCGTTCGAGCACGAACTGAGAGTGCGGTACCGGATCGATGGGGCGTTGCAGGAAGTGATGCGGCCCCCGATCAAGTTGCGGGCTGCCCTGACCTCTCGCGTCAAGATCCTGTCGAACTTGAACATCGCCGAGCGGCGACTGCCGCAGGATGGACG
>CAXMPS010000133.1:0-2662 GCA_964194995.1 uncultured Gammaproteobacteria bacterium
TTCATCAGATCCCCTGTCGTACAAGGTATATCAGCCCGATCGGCCCGTCCTTGGGAAGCGGTTGGAAGACCAGATGAGAGTCGCGGTGTGCTATTGGCATTCGTTCAACTGGCCCGGGCAAGACGTCTTTGGCCGCGGTACGTTCGATCGTCCCTGGCTGGAGATGGGGGGAGACCCGATGGTCGCGGCGCGGCAGAAGATGGACGCCGCCTTCGAGTTCGTCTCGAAGCTTGGAGTTCCGTTCCTGTGCTTCCACGACGTTGACATCGCGCCGGAGGGTGAGACATTCGCCGACTACGCGACGAACCTTGAATCGATGGTCGACTATGCCGAGGACAGGATGTCCGAAACGGGTATCCGCCTACTTTGGGGCACAGCCAACCTGTTCTCGCATCCGAGGTACGCAGCCGGCGCATCAACCAACCCCGATCCGTCCGTCTATGCGTACGCCGCGGCTCAGGTCAAACATGCCCTCGAGGCCACGCACCGGTTGGGGGGAGAGAACTATGTGCTGTGGGGTGGCAGGGACGGTTACGAGACCCTCCTGAACACTGACCTGAGGCAAGAAGGGATCCAGTTGGCTTCCTTCCTGACGATGGTCGCCGAGCACAAGCGAAGCATCGGATTCGAGGGAACGCTACTGATCGAACCCAAACCGGCCGAACCGACGAAACACCAATACGACTACGACTCTCAAACGGTCCACGGCTTCCTGGAACGGTTCGATCTCGCCGACGAATACAAACTCAACATCGAGGGCAACCACGCCACATTGGCAGGACACAGTTTCCACCACGATGTCGCCTATGCCGTATCTCATGGCATTTTCGGTTCCATCGACGCCAACCGCGGCGATCCGCAGACCGGTTGGGACACCGACCAGTTCCCCAACTCAGTCGATGAGTTGTCTCTCATCTTCTATGAGATTCTCAAGGGTGGCGGATTCACCACGGGGGGCTTCAATTTCGACACAAAGTTGCGCCGCCAATCCCTGGACCGATCAGATCTTTTCCACGGCCACATCGGAGGCATCGACGCTTTGGCCAAGGCGCTGTTGGTCGGTGCAGATCTTCTCGAGGCCGACACCCTCTCAAACCCCTTGGCGCATCGATATTTGGGATGGTCGCAGGATCTGGGCCATGGCATTCTCTCCGGCTCGGAAAGCCTCGAGTCGCTCGAGGTCAGGGTGAAGTCAGGCGAACTGGACCCCAGCCCGGTTTCTGGCAGGCAGGAAATTCTCGAGAACAAAGTCAATCAGGTCATCTGGGGTTCGGAAGCCTGAGCACCATGCACGGCGCTGCGCCCAATTTCAGCGCGGGGACCGCCGCCGTCGAACTGAGCATCGGTCCGTATCGCATCGCCACGACGGCCAACTATGGGCCTCGCATAGTTGGAGTTTGGCGAGGCGAATCTCCTGACATGCTGGCGCGATTGCCCAAGCATTTGGGAATTGAGCTCCCAGGCGGCGGTATATATCGATTTCGCGGAGGCCATCGGCTCTGGGCGGCTCCAGAGGTGCCGGCGGTCACTTACGCGCAAGACGATCGTCGATGTGAGGTGACCACGACCACCAACGGATTGAATATCAATGCGCTCGCCGACGCGGCCGGCCTGGCAAAGGAGATACGCGTCGGCCTGATCGATGACGCCCTGGTGGTAGATCATCGGCTCACCAACGATGGCATCGCTGATGTCATGGTCGCTGCTTGGGGCATCACCCAGTTTCAACTTGGAGGAACTGCGGTTCTTCCCATCGGCGGAACGCTGCCGTCCACCGGGCCGCAGGCCGATCGCAGTGTCGTCGTCTGGCCTTACACCGACATGACCGACCGTCGGCTCTCATGGATGGACAGGGGCGTTCTCGTGGACGCCTCGCCAGGCCCGAAACTGAAGATTGGGTCCGGACCCCGCCCCGTCCGGCTCGGCTATCTGATGGATGGCTATCTCTTCACGAAAACGATCCCGTCGGCGGGGGAGGGCGACTACCCCGATCGGGGGGCAGTGGGTCAGATCTTCGTCAACGAACACTTCTGCGAACTGGAAAGCGTCGGTCCCGTTCGCACCCTGAGCCCAGGCTCATCGATCTCGACACGAGAAAGATGGGAAATCACCGAATGTGCCGACCTGCCTACTGCATGTGACCGTGTTCTCGATGGAGGTTCGTCGTGAGTTTCGTCATCGGTATCGACGTGTCGACAACGGCCACCAAGGCGCTGATCATCGACCGTCAGGGAGACGTCGTCGCAACCGGCGCGGCTTCGTACGGCTACGACACCCCCGCGGCAGGGTGGACGGAGCAGGACCCCCAGTTGTGGTGGGACGCCACCGTCGCGGCTGTGGAGCAGGTCTTGACGGAGAGCGATGTGGCGCCGTCCGACGTCGAAGCGGTCGGATTGACTGGTCAGATGCACGGTTCGGTTTTTCTCGACGACCGGGGTGATGTGGTCCGTCCGGCAATTCTGTGGAACGACCAAAGAACGGAAGCCGAGTGTGACGAGATTCGCCGGCGCGTCGGAGGCGAACGCCTCATAGAGATAACTGGCAACGACGCTCTCACAGGTTTCACCGCCCCAAAGTTGCTGTGGGTGCGGCGAAACGAGCCGGACAAGTGGGTTCGCGTGAGCCGAGTTCTCCTTCCCAAGGACTATCTGCGATATCGACT
>CAXMPS010000134.1:0-2670 GCA_964194995.1 uncultured Gammaproteobacteria bacterium
GTTGATGACTGCGACTACTACGAGACAGCGATCGGTCCTTCGATACCTGTGACAGCCCACACGTCGCTAATGAAGTCGAGTCGGTAGGTCAGCCAAGTTCCACATACGCCACCACACCACATTGAGACGGGAACAAGACCGGACTCATTGTCGAGGATAGGTTCGCCAACGCCGAGGATCGCAGCTCCTTCGATCGTCGGCACCAAGTCATCGGTCCGATAGTCAGCAGGGTCGGCGATCCAACGCACGGCGCCGAATGGTGACAGGGCGTCTTCGATCGCTCCACGCTCGGAGTCGGTAAGCGGTCGAGTTGTTTCATCGGTTGATGCAGTCGGGGCGCCAGCTGATGGGTCAATCCGCTCCTGGATCAAGTATTCAATAAACGGTGAGGGGCCACTGCCGAATGTGTGATCCACGGTGACGAGTTCCACCAGCGCCGCAGCCATCATTTCCGGTGTCGGGCTAGAAGCCGAATCGTCGATGACTGCTCCGTCTCCACAGGCGACGACAAGAACCATTAGCGCCAAGCATGCAATCGCTACCCTCATGCCTTTCAGACGAACAAATACCCCCTTACGGTTCCCATCTCGGATCTCCCTCCTCGCCTGATTCCCGATCCCATGTGGCACATAAGTCGCCGTTATGTGCGGTCTAAAGCTCGGGATAGTTTTATTGCCTCGGTGACGACGGCGATGGCCGTCCCCAGGATTGCCAAGCCTATGAGGAGGCGAGCCACCAGATCCCAGGTGAGGTCGAAGGTCGAGATGTCGATTGGGAAGTCGTATGCCGAGAAGTCGAAGGGATAGACCTGAAGGGTCCGCACCAAGACCACTATTGCGATCAGGTTCACCATGATCTGAGTAGCCGCTTTGAATGGGGGTTCGTCGTAAGCCAATGTCGCCGATCTGGTGGTGGCCTGGTCTATCACGACGGGCGGAGACGTTTCCGCGACCCCAGCAGTCGATGGGCAGTCTGTGTACTTCCCGGACTGGGACGGAAACCTCTACAAAGCCAATCGCGACACGGGTGAGGTCATATGGTCTCGGTCGGTTGGAGTCGACTACGTCGGTACCGAAGGCGTCTTTGCGCGAACTACGCCTGCCATTTATGAGGGTGCGTTGATCTTTGGTGACCAGGGAGGCAGAGTCGGGGCTGGTGCCCGGGTGATGTCGGTTGATGCCGACACCGGGAACCTTCTGTGGAGCACGAGTGTCGGCAACCACCCGTTTGCGATCGTCACCCAGTCGGCGACCGTGTTCGACGATGTGGTGTATGTCGGTGTGGCTTCGTTCGAGGAAGCCTTCGCGGCGTTCATTCCGGACTACGAGTGCTGTTCGTTCCGAGGGTCCATGATGGCCCTCGACGCCAATACCGGCACCATCCTCTGGGAGACCAGCATGGTGCCGACGACGGGTGCCTCACCTGATTACAGCGGTAATGCGATCTGGGGTAGTAGCCCGGTAGTTGACACCAAACGAGGTGCGGTGTACATCGCAACCGGGAACAACTACTCGGTACCGGACTCGGTTCTTGCCTGTCTCACGGCAGCTGGTGAAGACGAGGCCGCCCAGGCCGCATGTCTCGATGACGGGAACCTCTTCGACGCTGTGGTTGCGCTTGACATGGACACAGGTGAGATCTTGTGGTCGACCGTTGTGATCCCGTTCGACGTCTGGACGGTCTCGTGTCTGTTCTTGGAGCCAGGCGTCGGTAACTGCCCGGATCCGGCGGGACCTGACTTCGACTTCGGGCAGGCACCGATCCTGTACGACGTACAAGATCACGGCAAGAAGACCGGTCTGCTCGGCGTCGGCCAGAAGAGTGGTCAGTTCTGGGCCCTGAATGCTGAAACCGGGGAAATCGTCTGGTCTACTCAGGTAGGCCCCGGCGGTGTACTGGGTGGGATCATGTGGGGTTCGGCTTACGACGGCGACCGGCTCTACACCGCTGTGTCCAATGTTACAGGCGACCCCTGGGACATCATCGGCGGTGAAACCGTCAACAGCGGTGGTTGGGCCGCTCTCGACCCTGCCTCTGGTGAGATCTTGTGGCAGACACCCGACCCTGCCGGGGCGGCTGGGTACGGCGCGGTGACTGTCGCCAACGGCGTCGTATACGTCTGTTCGCTCGGTGTTGAGGGCAACATGTACGGCATCGACGCCGCAACCGGCAACGTCCTCTGGAGTTTCGCGGCCGGTGGATCCTGCGCTTCGGGCGCGGCCGTCGTCAACGGATCGGTCTACTGGGGTACTGGGTACGACTCCTTCGGAGAACCGAACAACCAGTTCTACAGCTTCACGCTGCCCTAGGCCAGAGTGAGAACGTGACCGAGGACCCCGGATACTTAACCGGGGTCCTCCCAACTGTCGATGACCGTCCCGTCACAAGCACCAGACACCACCGGCCTGGGTCTAAGACTTGGTCTTCGAGGAGTTCGGCGAAGCCCAACTTCGAGGTCTCTGTGTGGGGTTCCCCGCCTGGGTAAAAAAACGGGGAAACAGTCCCTTTTCTAAACTCAATCATCGTGAGCCTGCAATCTGTCACGATGCGATCGGTCCATCGCACCAGGACCCAGGGCGGTGTACCCGCCGTCAACCGCAATGTCTTCACCAGTGATGAACGAGGCCCAATCCGAAGCGAGGAACACCACCACTCTGGCCACTTCTTCGG
>CAXMPS010000135.1:0-1182 GCA_964194995.1 uncultured Gammaproteobacteria bacterium
GGGTTGTCCCTGGTAGGTCACACTTCTCCGAATAGTCGAGGCGTCGGCAGAGTAGACAGCGAGAACCGTTTAGCGACGGTTCAGCTCGGCCCAGGCTGTGGCGGCCATCCGATAGAGAACATGTCGTCGCAACGGCGAGTCACTCTCTAGCGAGGGGTGATCGAAGTCGTCGCTTGCATCGTGGGTCATCCTGATCCGGTTCATGACTCTGGTCGACCGAACGTTGGCAGAAGTGGTGAAGGAGACGATCTCGTCGAGGCCCGCTTGCTCGAATCCAAACCCGAGCACCGCCCTTGCTGCCTCGGTGGCGTATCCGTGGCCCCAGTAATCTTTGCCAAAACGCCATCCAACCTCAACGGCTGGCATAAATGATGCTTCGAAGTTGGGAGTCGACAGACCGGTGAAACCGACAAACTCGCCTGACACGCCGATCTCTACGGCCCACAGTCCGAAGTCGTGTTCCTCGAAGTGTCCCTCGATGCGGGCCATCATCCCCGCGGTGTCGGCCTCGGTCATGACCGAGGGGAAATACTCCATGACAACAGGGTCGGCATTGATCGCAGCGAAAGGCTTCAGGTCGTTGTCGTGCCACCTGCGAAGTCTGAGTCGTTGAGTTTGGATCTGCGGGTCGCGAGCGATGTTGAGAGATTACGTGTGGGGGACCGTCACCAAGGCGGGCCGCGTTCGGGGCGGATGAAGCGGACCCGCTGAAGCCCACGACTCACATCCATCCGGTAGCCCCATCCATGGATCACAACGTGATGGTGGAACCAGCAGAGGGTGGCCAGATTATCGGGATCAGTCGGCCCACCCTCCGACCAGGGAATGATGTGGTGTGGTTGAAGCCGGTACCGGCTGACGCATCCGTCTGCGGTGCAGCCGGCGTCGCGATGCATGACGAATCGCTTCAGCTTCTTGGAAATTACCTTTGATCTTCTGCCTATCGAAAGCGGCGTTCCCTTGGCGGTCTTGACAACCTCGAGGCTGCCCGTACACGCGATCTTGTCGAGAATCTCAGGTCCGACCGCCGTCCCGGCTTCGATCTCGGCGCCTTCGCTGTCAACAAACACAGTGATCAGCGGTGTGGTTGATGAGCCGCTGTTGCGGTCCTCGCAGACCTTGGTGAGGGCCACCGCTCGCCGATATCCGATTCCAGGGAGAACGCCATCGGGCAGCGGCCCC
>CAXMPS010000136.1:0-1272 GCA_964194995.1 uncultured Gammaproteobacteria bacterium
GA
Source organism: uncultured Gammaproteobacteria bacterium (assembly GCA_964194995.1). GTDB lineage: Bacteria > Actinomycetota > Acidimicrobiia > Spongiisociales > ZC4RG35 > JACZUI01. Next base: position 3 of record CAXMPS010000136.1, read on the forward strand.
GAACACGTATGCCGTTGGCGGCAAGAGCTGAGGCGATGGTGTCGCCTTGGTAGCCGCCGAACCGCTTGCCGTTCCAGGTGAAGCCCACCTCCCGGGAGCGATCAATCACCTCTCCGGGCTGTGGGTCTAGCCGATACCGATTCATCGTCTGTCTCCGTAGTCGCGGACCATGCGGATCTCGTTGGTGTCCTGGTTCCTCTCGATCATCAGGAAACGACGGCACCCGGAGACATGGAACCAACGTTCTTCCTGCCAGCCGGTGGCGTTGGTCTTCATGTAGAGATATCGCCGCCAAGTGGCCGGATCAGGATCGGGACCGGGACGGGAGACGACTTCACCATTGAATGTGAATTCGTTGCTGTTGCGCTGACCGCAATGAGGGCAAGCAATTATCAACATGAGTGGCTAGTGCCCCACCCCCTGCGTCGCCGCTGATTCGCCGAAACGCGCAACCGGGATCACGTGATAGACCACTAGTGCCCCACCGCCGCCGCGCCCTTTTCCGCGGTGAGCTCACCCTTCTCGAATCGGTCGAGACCAAATGGTTTGATGAGACGCCCCGGTCTTCCACTGGCGATCATGTCGGCCACCGTCTCCCCAGCAACGGGCCCCGCCTTGAAACCGTATGTGCCCCATCCGACATCCAGATAGAAACCCTCGACGTGGGTGGGTCCGATGATCGGACCGAAGTCAGGCGTCATGTCACAAAGACCGGCCCACTGACGGAGAAGACGCATATTTGAGATCGATGGCATCAGCTCCAGAACATGGGTGGCTAGCCCTGTGGTGAACTCGAGAGATCCTCTTGTCGAGTATGAGGCGAAAGGATCGACGCTGGCTCCAAAAACCAACTCCCCGCGCGAGGTCTGGCTGATATAGGTGTGAAGGCTCCCGGAGACGATCACCGGGTGGAGGAACTTCTTCACGGGTTCGGTGACGGCCGCCTGTAGAGGTCGGGTGGTGATCGGGAGGGTTACCCCGGCCATCGCCGCGATCAGGGATGACCACCCGGCAGTGCAGTTGATGACTGTCGAAGTGGCTATCGCCCCACGGCTGGTCTGGACGCCGGTCACCTTGTCATCAGTGACCGTGATCCCGGTCAGCTCTGTTTCCTGATGGATGTGGACTCCATAGCCGGCCGCACCGCGGGCATATCCCCATACCACCGCGTCGTGTCGGACGATCCCACCGGGCGGATGCCAAAGGGCCCCCATGATGGGATACCGGGGTCGGTCTGAGATGTCCAAGTAGGGAGCGAGTTTCTTGATCT
>CAXMPS010000137.1:0-2146 GCA_964194995.1 uncultured Gammaproteobacteria bacterium
GTGGTCGCAGTCGGGACAAACCATGACCTTCTGGCATCAGCCGGCCCGAAAACCAACGTCGTCGACCTCGCTGGGCGCACTGTGATGCCGGGGTTTGTCGACCCCCATACCCATCACATGCAAGTGATGGCGCCTGACCTCAGTGGAATGCTCGATGGCCAAACATTCATGATTCAAGGTGGCACCACAACCAACGGCGCACCCCACGTCAACCCCGACCAACTCCTGGCCTATCAGACACTTGAGGAGACCGGGGAGCTCATCGTCCGCACCCACCTCTACCTCGTCTACAACGACCTCTGCGATGGGCGTGACCTCGTCAACAACTATCTCGACCACACATACAGCCAGGACTCCGACCTCAGACTCGCTGTTGCAGGAGTAAAGATGTTCGCCGACGGTGGCGCATGTCGAGCACCGGCTGTCTCTGACGAATATCTCGACACCACCCCAGATAGCCTCAAAGAGAGAGGGTGGGTAGGCAACGGCGACCTCTATGTCACGCCCGAAGAAGTGACCGAAGTGGTCTTGGCGGTCGATGCCGCCGGCGGCATCACCGTGATCCACGCTATCGGCGACCGGGCTCTCGCAACTGCTCTCGAAGGCCTCAGCGCCGCCAACGACCGACAACCATTCACCCATCATCAACGGATAGACCACAACAGCCTCACAACGCTGCTGACCTCCGAGGAGTTGGCCATCTACGGCGAACTGGGCATGGTGCCTGTGGTGTTCTCGGTGCTTTGGGGCGATGGATGTGACCCAGCAAACGCCAAAGTTTGGCAATCGATTTTCCCCGAGCCGACCCTATCGGCACTGGAGAACTCGGCCGCTTTGCGGCAGGCGAACCCCGATCTCAGGATCAGCTGGCACGGCGATGCGCCTTCGATTCCTGGCCAACCTTTCCAGCTGATGTTCACGGCGGTCACGGGTGGCGCCGTCGACGTCAACAGCGGTGAGCCGTGTTACCCACCAGCGTGGGACGGCCTCCATACAGTCGACTTGGAAGAGGCGATCAGGATGATGACCATCAATGCCGCGGCGGCGATGGGACTCGATGGAGACGTCGGTTCGCTCGAGGTCGGCAAGGTCGCCGACCTCCTGATACTGGCCAACGACCCCTTCCACACCGATCCCGAGATCGGGATAGCTGCCAATCGTCCCTTGGTCACATTGATCGACGGACAGGTGGTTTTCTGTGCGGTCGAACTCTGTCAGCAATTCGACATCGATCTCGGGCCTCAGGAACCTGTCGAGATACCCGAGGGCTGGACACCTGTCGATCACCCGCTAGTGATAGCGATTCGAGCGTCGGAGTCGATCGAGCCGCCCTCAAACGCCGTTGACGGGTCAGGGGAGACCTCGTGGGTGTCCGGATCGAATGCACCGCAGTGGATCGAACTCGACCTGGGATCTCCGGTCGACATTGCTTCGATCGCGCTGGTCGTCGATCAGGCCCCGCCAGGGTTGACCGTCCACGAGGTCACGGCAGGCGCACACGAAGTTCCTGGCATGTCAATCGCCATCATTGAAGGCGACACGGATTGGGGTGACCGGTTGGAGGTTCCGATCAACAAGACCGTTCGGTTCATTCGAGTTACCACGACCGCATCGCCTTCGTGGGTGGCCTGGGTTGAAATCGAGATCGAGGCCGCGGGTTAGACCCCGCGGACGATCGGTCCGACCTTGGTACCCAAGAGCTCGATCGAACGCATCACTTTCTCCTGGGGCATGGTCCCCACGCTGACGTGGAGTTCGAAACGCTCAATGCCCAGAACGTCTTTCCAGCGCAGGATCTTGGCAGCCACCGTCTCGGGGTCGCCAAGCACCAATGACCCTTCTTCGCTACGCATCAACTCGAATTGATCCCTGGTCATCGGCGGCCAGCCGCGCTCTCGCCCGATTTTTGTCATCGCAGCGGCATAAGACGGATAGAAGATCTCGGCAGCCTCGTCAATGTCGTCGGCCACGAAACCGTGGGCGTGGACCGCAAGCGGGTATTGATCAGGATCAAATCCTGACTCTTGAAGAGTCCTGGTGTACAGGGTTGTCAGCGCCCGAAAGCGGTCGGGCTCCCCGCCGATGATGGCCAACGCAACCGGCAGGCCCCGAGTGGCTGCGCGGACAATTGACTGTGGTGTCCCAC
>CAXMPS010000138.1:0-1276 GCA_964194995.1 uncultured Gammaproteobacteria bacterium
TAGGCAGGGTTGGCACTGATTGCCTGCGGTCCGAACGCCGACTCGACGTATGAGATGGCGGAGTCGCCCCACGACACGAGTGATCCAGGCAGCGTCCCCTCGGCTTCTGCGCTCTCCCATACGCGTCCGTCGGGCGAATGCCAGTAGGTGTTACTCGGCTGGTCAAAAGCGTCGGTGACGACGAAACCGTCGCCAAGGGCTGCTGTTTGTAGAGCCAACCCGTCGGGGAGCTGTCCCTCGGGGATTCGGGTCCAGTTGATTCCATCAGGTGAGTAGAACCGCGGCGTTTCGCCCATCGATCGCTCGCGAAGGTCGTAAAGAAGAGCGATGGCCTCACCGTGATCATTCAGGGCGACAAACCCTCGGAGGTCCTGGACTGGACCGACGGGATCGAAAGGAAGAATCGATTCAAACGCCTCTCCTGCCGCCACATCGATCAAGACCGTGGATGCTTCGCTCCCATCTACATCGAGAAGAAGGATCTTGGAGGACGCTGAGTCCACGTCGCCCCAGTCCAGACTTGCAACCGAAGGCATGTTTCTGATTGTCACCGTGTCCCACACAAACCCGTCAACAGAACGAGCCAGCTCTCCACCGATAATTGTGAAGAACTGGTCGCCGTCGCTGACCAGCGTCGGAGGCACATCCTCAAATCCGGTTTCAGGCATCACCAAGTCGGTCTTCGTCCACACGAGCCCAAGCGCAGTCTCGGCCTCCACAGTCGTCGGGACCGGGTCGGGCGCAATCACGGTCGGGAGCGGCGACGGCCGAGTAACGACAGGAGCTTCCGTGGTGCTCTGTCGAGCCAGAAACGCCAACAAGCCGATAAGCAGTACGACGACGGCGGCCGATGAGGCGACTACCCATCCTCGCTGTCGCCATACTCGCAGTGGTACGACCGGAGCGATGACCGTTGTCTGAGGGTGTCCCGGGCTGACGATGTCGTCAACTTCCAACGGCGGAACCTGGGTGTCGAGGTACGACATATAGGTTCGGAGTTCGGTCTGCAACTGCTCGCTCATAGCTGCACTCCAATCGCAGCACGAAGCTTCGACATCCCACGGTCGAGATGCTTCTGGACCGTCGATACCGACACACCTAACAACTCGGCCACCTCGGCCCAAGTCCACTCGTCCCCATGGATCAACAGGACCGCGATCCGCTGTTTCTCAGACAGCTTCGCAAGCGCAGCAGGAAGCCCTGGTTCGACCGCGTGTTCGTGCCCAACCGGGGGAACCGGGAACACCGCCCGCCGCGACGCCTGACGCCTCGCCGT
>CAXMPS010000139.1:0-2430 GCA_964194995.1 uncultured Gammaproteobacteria bacterium
AATGGCCGCCCCGAGCCCGTCGCTCTCCAGGATCGGTGGGTAGATCCCCTTGGCCAGGGACTGCACGTCGTCCAAAGCCGCCTGAGCTTCCTCGGTGAGGCCATAGAGGAGCTCCTCCAGCGCCGGTGCCTCATGCCTTCCGGCAAGTTGAGAGGCCACTCCGATCTTCACCTTGAGGGCGACAATGAACTGTTCCGCCCCCTCGTGAAGATCTCGTTCCAGCCGTCTCCGCTCCTGGTCCTGGACACCCATGAGACGCGCCCTCGACTCCTCCAGTTCACGGGCACGCTCCGCCAGCGAGTCGTTGAGACGCTGATATCCGAGTACCGCACCGGCCGACCCGGCCAGATCGGCTACCAATGACTTCTCCGCAGTCGACAGGACCGTTCCTCTCGGTTTGACGACCTCCAGTGCACCGATCACTTCGCCATCGTGAAAGACGGTGAATGTCGAAGGGTCGTCGAGATCGGGCATGACGCTGACATCCGCATCTGGAGGGGATGTTGACGCAGGCTCCATCGCTCCGGGTACCCCAAGCCAGACCGTCGCCCTCTCGGCACCGGTACCATCACGGAGAAGTGTCGCCAAACGATTGAGAATGCCTTCCCCTTCCTCAGCGCGACCAAGACGCCGGGTCAAGTCCGAAAGAACTTCGTAAGGGGTTGCCCTTTTCCCATAAACAAGACGGTTAGCCCAGGCCTGGGCAATGTTCCTCACCGGCTCGAAGGCAACCGCTATGACAGCTGTGGCTGCAATCTGCAAGAGAAGACCGTCTGAGCCTTCACCTACCAGCTGGCCCAAGCCGACGACCACAAGCGCATATGTGAGCGTGATAAAACCGGCCAGCACTGCCAGAACTACTGTCCTGCTGATGACGACGTCGACGTCGTACAGCCGGTACTTGCCGATGGCGATGGCATAGGACGTCAGCAGAAACACGGCAGCCACATAGAACAGAGCGTCGGAAAGGCCCGTGAACGACGTTCCCTCCAGAGCGAAAGCTACAGCGACCGCCGGTACAAACAACGAGGCGCCCCACACGACCCACTTGAACTGCTGGCGGATCGAGCCGCGGCTACGACGGAACCGACCGATCAATGCGAAGAGTGACAAGACTGCGGTCAACATGAGGATCGATATCAGAACAGACGCAAATACGTCATCAGAGATTTCCGCTCCAATTCGAACAGTGCTCGTTGGTCGGTAACCGCTGGCGCCGAGGATGGTGCCGACCAAGATCGTCACGATGGCGAGTGTCGCCAGCCACCGCCATAGCGGAGAAGGCAGACGTCCGTCGGGAAAAAGCAGAAGACCGAGTGTCATCATGGTGAATATCCCTGGGATCCAGGCGATAGCAGAAAAGACCAGGACCCATGACACCTCGGGAGGGAGATCAGCCGGAGTGATCGACGGGTCAAGGAGTATGCCAGGGTCCCCGCCGAGCAGCACGGCGGCAACGGCGCCACCGGCAATATACAGGCCGAAAAAGAAAGACGGCACCGCCATGGTCCACACAACGGCATTGCGGGGCTGATGGGGGATAACCCTCCAGACGAAGACAGCAAAGAAGATGGCGAAAGGCGCACCAAAAGAGCCGCCCCAGTCCCACCAGAAGCCGGCGTGACCCGTGGCGATCAAGGCGACCGAGCCCCCCACAGCGTACAAAGCGCCGATAGTCACAATGGCCCGGAGTGTCCTTACGATCGTTCGATCACTCACGACGATCTCCTGGGGAGCCGGTAGGCCTGGCCTCGGCTGAAGCATTTCATGCGAGTGCACCTTCGAGAACTCGTATTCGGCCTCTGATCAAGGTGCCGTGGCCTGGTCGGGAGTCGATCTCGAGGGTTCCCTCCACGGCGTCGAGACGGTCGGTAATGTTGATAAGTCCGTTACCGCCGGTTTGGTGGTCGATGTCGAATCCGACTCCGTCGTCACGCACCTCGAAAGTGAGAAAAGCCTCTTCGTCGCTCAACGTAACCAGAACCGAATTGCCCTGAGCATGCTTGATCGAATTCTGCACCGCTTCGAGAACACAAAAGTAGACAGTCGCCTCCAGCTCCCGAGGATGACGTCCGATCCCAGCCGCCTGAACCGTGATCGGGAACGCCATCCGATGCAACTGGGTGGTAAGGGCAGGACCAAGACCCTCCGCATCGAGCAGCGGCGGGTAGATGCCTCTTGCCAACGTCCGCAGCGAGTCGATGGTCAGATCGGTCTCCTCCTTGACCTTGTCGAGGATTTGCTTGACATCGTCGAGACCTTCCTTCTCCGACATCGATGCACTGATGCCCACCTTGATCTTGAGAGCGACAAGACGTTGCTGCGCCCCATCGTGTAGGTCCCGCTCCAATCCCTGCCGGGTCTGATCCTGAACCGCGACGATGCGACGTCTCGACTCGCGGAGCTGATCCACCCTCCTCCGAAGGTCGT
>CAXMPS010000140.1:0-1294 GCA_964194995.1 uncultured Gammaproteobacteria bacterium
CTCATTATCTGATTCGACGGCAACCGCGTTACCGACACGGTCAATCAGCCGAACGAGTCGACCAGGCCTCTCGGAGTCATCAAAGCGCTGGTCCACATCCACGACAACGACTCTACAAACCAGGCATCAGATCCCCCTCACACTCGTCATGTTCAGGGAAGGAAAATCAGCCACCAATATGCCGTTATGCACCGCCCATAACCGGCAGACATTATGTACGGCTTTCAGCGGGTCGTGTTTTGCCAGGTGCCGCCAGCGCGCTCCATCGTCCCGCAGGAGCCGTCGAGGCTGACAAGGATCTCGGGGCGCGTGCGTGGCGGCCCCTCCTCCTCTTCGGCGGCCGGAGCAGTGGAGGCCTTCCCTTTGCTCAGGATGTAACCCCCGGCCAGCGCCACCACAACCCCGATCACCTGGACGAGCTCGACGCGCTCGCTGAGTATGAGGACTCCGAGGATCAGGGCGACGATCGGGATGATGTATCCGGCGATAGATGCTCGGACAGCTCCGACCCGGCCTATCACACCCAAGAAGACGGCCCATACCAACCCAGTTCCGATCACACCGAGGATCAGCAGGGCGATAACGGAAGTCAATTCGAAGGTGGAGTCGGTCAAGCCGAAGAATCCAAATGGAGCGAGAAGGACAGCTGAGATGGCGACCAGCCATAACGCCACCCGCATCGAACCATAAGTCTGTTGTAGCGGCGCATAGATCGTGGTGGCCACAGAGTGTCCAAGCACCGCGGCCAGGACAAGGATGACGCCGAGCGCCTCCGCATCGAGGGCGGTCAGGTTCGGCGCGCTGAGCAAGATGATCCCAGCAAAGCCGACGAGTAGCCCGACTAGCCTGGTGCTGCGCGGAAGAGTACGGGTCTCCACTGAGGCCACGACGGCTGTGAAGATAGCTGTTGCGCTCACCAACATGCCTGCAAGGGCCGACGGGATTCGCTCCTGAGCGATGGTGAAGAGGATGGTCGGCACCGCCATGCCGAGCAACGAAGCCAGCACCAACCGCCCCCAATCCGGCCGACGAATAGAGCACCGCGCCCCAGGGACCATCGCCAAAGCAGCAGCGCCGAGGGCCGCCTTCCCAAACGCCACCGTTCCCGCGTTGAAAGACCGCAGGGACAGGGTGATGAAAAGAAACGACGAGCCGAAGATGAAGGCGGCCAGCCCGAGTTGGCCCCAGTCACGCGCCCGAAAATCCGCCTGAGAAGTGCCCTCAACGGCATCCGAGATCGAGCGATGCTCTTCGTTGTCCACAACGACACCCTATTGGAGAAGGCCTACGACCA
>CAXMPS010000141.1:0-15526 GCA_964194995.1 uncultured Gammaproteobacteria bacterium
TAGCCCCATCCCCCGAACAGCTGAAGACAGCGGTCGATGACACGATTCTCGAGCTCGGTTACCCACCACTTTGCCTTGGCTGCCTCCTCCGCGCTCAACTCGCCGGCGTTATGGACGACAATCTGGCTGTCCACGTACGACTGGCCGATATCGAGCTCTGTCCTCATTTCCGCCATCAGATGCTTGACGGTCTGAAACGAGCCAATCGGCTGGCCAAACGCTTGCCGCTCCTTGACGTACTCCAGAGTCCAGTCGAAAGCCACCTGCGCATGCGCAATCGATCCGACCGCGATCGACAGCCGCTCCTGGGGAAGATTCTCGACAAGATGCGCGAATCCACGACCCTCGTCTCCCAGACGGTTCTCCACAGGGACGGCAACATCATTGAAGAACAACTCGGCAGTGTCCTGAGAATGAAGCCCGATCTTCTCGAGGTTACGGCCCCTGGTGAAGCCCTCCATCCCGTCCTCGACCACCAGCAGGCTCATCCCGGAGTGGCGCTCCGACGGATCGGTCTTGACGGCGGTGACTATCAGGTCGGAGTTGATTCCGTTGGTTATGAAGGTCTTCGAGCCGTTGACGATGTAACGATCGCCGTCGCGGATGGCGGTCGTCTTGATCCCGGCGAGATCCGAGCCCGCACCAGGCTCGGTCATGGCGATCGCTGTCATCAGCGCGCCCGAGGCGATACCGGGCAACCATCGGGTCGCCTGCTCCTCGTTGGACAGCTTGGTGAAGTATGGGGTTACGACGTCGTTGTGGAGCGTGATCGCAAGACCGGAAGAGAACGCATCTCCGTAGATGAGCTCCTCGACAACCACGGTGTTGAACCGGAAGTCGTCCACTCCACCTCCGCCGTGCTCGGCCGGAACCGCCATTCCCAACAGTCCGGCATCGCCGGCTTTGTGAAACATGGCCTTGTCGATTTTCCCCTCGGTCTCCCACTTGGCCACATTCGGGGAGACCTCGCGGTCCACGAACTCGTGAACCGAGGCTCGATACAGCTCGTGATCCGCCTCATAGAGGGTTCGCTTCATTTGCCGCCAGGTTCCCCTAGACGCCGGAGTAGAGGGCTTCGATCTCCTCGGAGTACTTCTCCATCACGACCTGGCGCTTGAGCTTCAGCGACGGAGTGACTTCACCGGAGTCGGGCGTCCAGTCATCAGGAACGATGACCCACTTTTTGATCTGCTCCACCCTTGCCACCTTGGCATTCGCCCCCGTCATTGCCTGCTCGATCTCCGCTTCCACCTCAGGCAGCCTGGAGAAGGTCGCCAGATCGGCGTACTCGACACCATGAGCCTCAGCCCAATCCGGCGCCTCTTCTGCATCGAGGGCGATGATCATGGTGAGGAACTTCCTCTTGTCGCCGACCATGGCAGCCTTGGAGATGAGGGGGTGATTGCCCAGTGCGACCTCTAGCTTCGCCGGCGCGATATTCTTTCCCGCCGCGGTGATGATGATCTCCTTCTTGCGACCGATTATCCAGATGTAGCCGTCATCATCGATTCGGGCCAGATCTCCGCTGTGGAACCAACCGTCGCTGTGGAACGATTCGCTGGTGGCGTCGTCGAGCTTGAAGTAGCCATCGGTGATCACGCCGCCCCGGATCAGCAGCTCGTCGTCCTCGGCCGTCTTCAACTCGACCCCGGGCAACGCCTGGCCAACGGAACCGAAACGCATTGGGGCCATGACGGTGACAGTGGCCGGCCCCGTCGTCTCCGAGAGCCCATAGATCTCGTGCAGAGGGATCCCGATGGTATGGAAGAACTTCACCAGGTCGGCATCGATCGGCGCCGCGGCCGTTATGGCTACCTCGACGGCATCCATTCCCAGCCCCTCACGAACCTTTGAGAGGGCGATCTTGTCGAGAAGCCCCGCGGTCATCGGACCCGACTTGCCTTCAGACTCCGCTTCGACCCGCTTCTTGTTTGCCGCCAGGGCCCGGTCGAGGATGGTCTTCTTGACGCCCTCGGCCTGCCCAAACCGCGCCATGAGCCGAGCATGAAACTTCTCATAGACCCGTGGCACTCCGACGAAGAGGGTGGGTCGGGCCACCAGGAGGTACTCCAGAACGCTGGAGATGCTGGGACAGAACCAAACCTGGCCCGCAAGATATGTCGCGACGTAATGGGTGGCGAGACGCTCCGCGATATGCGCAAGTGGGAGGTAGGACACCATGCGCGGCCCAGGACCGATGTTTGCGGCCCGGCGGATCGACTCGGCAGTCCAGACCACATTGCGATGGGTGATCATCACGCCCTTGGGGGTGCCGGTCGTTCCCGATGTATAAATCAAGGTTGCCAGCCCATCAGGGTCGATAGCCGACGCAGATCGGGCCACGGTCTCAGGATCTTCGCCAAGTCTTTTCTTGCCCCGGACGAGCAGCTCGTCCCAGCTCAGCACCCAGTCGGCGGTGTCGTAGTTCTCGGCGCCCGTCATCAGGACCACATAGCGAAGATTGGGAAGCTGGGACCGGATCTCATCCCACCGTTTCATGAGGTCGAGGTCCTCGAGGATCGCCACCGTTGCCTTGCAGTTTTCGGCGATGTACTGGACCTGACCAGCCTGAAGCGTCGAGTAGATGGTTACCCCGGTCGCTCCAGCATGAACTGCGGCGTAGTCGGCGATGACGTGCTCGGGACGATTACCCGCCATGATCGCGACGAACTCGCCGTCGCCAACTCCAAGGGTCTGGAGCCCGGCGGCCGCCTCATAGACCACCTGGTGATACTCCTTCCAGGTGATGTGCTGCCAGTCGCCGTCCTTCCAGTGGATGGCAGGTTGGTCCCCATACCGCTCCGCGTTCCGGTTGAAGAAGTCGATGATCGTCTTGCCTTCGACTTCGGCATCGATGGCGGCACTTTCGTCAAGGACGGCTTGTTCGGTCATGACTCCTCCGGAACGTCAGGCGACACGTCAGGCGACGGCTGCTTTGGCCCGGAGCATACCGATCTGATCCTGGCTATAACCCAGCGACGCAAGCACGCGACCGGTATCGCCCCCGGGGAAGCTGGGAGACGTGGGTTGCTCCCGCTTGGTGGCCGAAAACCGAGGCGCCTTGGCGGGCTGGGTTATGCCATCGACGGTGACGAAAGTACTCCGTTGCGAGTTGTGCGGATGCAAAGGCGCCTCCGATAGAGAGAGGACCGGAGCGACACAAGCGTCTCGTCCTTCAAACACGCCCTCCCACTCCTGGCGGGTTCGGGTCTTGAATGTCTCCTCAAACACGGAGCGCAACCCGGGCCAGCCGGAACGGTCGGTCTGCTCGCCGACGGTTACAGGATCGATGTCGAGCCCATCGAGCAACTCACCAAAGAACTTTGGCTCGAGGGCGCCAACCGCCATATGTCGTCCGTCTGACGTCTGGTACACCGAGTAGAAGGGAGCGGCCCCGTCGAGGAGGTTCGACTCCCGCCGGTCGACCCAGCTGCCTTCAGCCAAGAATCCGTGCGTAGCCGTCGTCAAGAGCGCCGAGCCGTCCACCATCGCGGCGTCGACGACCTGCCCTTCGCCGGTTGAGCCAACCTCGATGATGGCTGCGAGAATCCCGATGACGAGGAGCATCCCGCCGCCACCGTAATCCCCGACCAGATTGAGAGGCGGAATCGGAGAATCGGCAGGGCCGGTGGCGTGGAGCGCTCCCGAAAGCGCGATGTAGTCGATGTCATGTCCGGCACGCTTGGCCAGAAGCCCGTCCTGGCCCCAACCGGTCATCCTCCCATAGACGAGTCGGGCGTTCCTGGCCAGGCATTCCGCCGGGCCCAACCGGAGACGCTCCGTTACCCCCGGCCGGAACCCCTCAATTAGGGCATCTGCCGTAGCGACGAGGTCAAGGAGCACCTGCCTCCCCTTTTCATGCTTCAGATCGACCCCTATCGACAGCTTCCCCCGGTTGTGGAGATCGAACCTGGTGGTCGTTGTGGGACTTCCGATCACGTCTGAGACGCGGTCGACGCGGATTACCTCGGCGCCGAGATCGGCCAGCACCATCCCACAGAAAGGAGCAGGTCCCAGACCGGCCAGTTCGATAACGCGAACCCCCTCGAGCGGGCCCATCTCAGTGACGGGCCACTAGGCCGGCTCGACAGAGTCTTCCGGAGGTGACTCCGCGTCCAGGAACAGCTCGTGTCTCCTAGACGACTCTGAGATCAAGGCCTGGATGATTCCAGCCATCGGAAGGGCGAGGATGATACCGATGGCACCCATGAGCTGCCCGCCGATGATTATGGCTGCGATCGAAACCGCCGGGTGAATCGACATCGTCCGCTTGGTGATCCTTGGCGAGAGCAACAGGTTCTCGACCTGCTGATAGGCGACGAAGAAGATGATCACCCAGATCATCGTGGTGGTCCCGTTTGAGGACAGAGCGACGATGGCAGGGAGGATCAGCGCCAGATAGGTGCCAACCACCGGGATGAACTGGCTGAGAACGCCAATCCAAATACCCAACGAAAGGGCGAACGGGACATCCAGAAATGCCAGGAACGCGGCGGCGATCGACCCGCCAATGAAGGCGAGGATCAGTCTGGAGTAGATGTACCCACCCATCTTCTCCACGGCGACGTCCCAGACGTGTAGCGCTTCCCTCTGCTGGCGCTCGGGCATGAAGGTGAGAACGGTCCGCTGCAGCTGGGGCAACTCGGCCACCATATAGAAAGAGAAGATGGCCACGGTGCTGGCAAAGATGAAGAAACCGCCGATTGCCCCCGCCAAGGATGCGAGTCCGCCGGCGACGCCTCCGGCGTTTCCGGCCAACCATTCCGAGAGCGCGCTTGCTTCGTTCTCGATGTCGGTATCGACCTCAGGACCGAGCTCGATTCCAAAGGTGGTGGAGAAGAATTCGAGAACGCTGTCTACGTATCCGGGAATGCCGACAATCAGCTGACGGACTTGGTCTATTAACAGCGGTGCCAAGGCGACTAAGAAACCAACAGCCAGAATTGCTGCGCCAAGGAATACGACCCCGGTCGCCGGGCCTCTCCTCCACCCCCTTTTCGCAAGAAGATGCACCGGTGGCTCCATGGCAACCGCCACGAAGATCGCTACGAAGACCATGAAAAGGACTCCGCTGATCTGACCGGCAAACCAGATGAGGGCACCCAAGGCCAGAAGCACTCCCGCCACGACCAGCGTGCGGCGCATGAAGCGCTGGTTATCGCCGGATTCAGCTTCCGTGGGCATGACAGATTTCACGGTAGGCATCCGGGCGTCAGATCTTGTGGATCTCCAGGTGCGGGCTCCTAGTCTCCGCCAGGTCGAGGAGGAAATGTGGAGAGTTTCGAGATCGTCTGGCAGCCCGATGAGGAAAGAGCAGCGGCGACCAACACCTCAGAGTTCATGCGTCGTCACGGCATTACGACCTACGAAGAGTTGTCCGACCGCGCTGCCAACGACCCAGAGTGGTTCTGGGGCGATGTGGTCGACTTCCTCGACATCCCGTTTATGAGGGAATGGCGAGCGGTTCGAGACACTTCGCGGGGCCACCAGTGGGCAACCTGGTTCGTAGGAGGCCAATTCAACCTCAGCCACGCTTGCGTCGATCGCTGGGCCGACGACGACCCAGATCGAGTCGCCCTGAGATCGCAGAAAGAGACCGGAGAGACTCGGGAGCTGAATTTCGGCCAGCTTCGCAGCGAAGTCTCGAGGACTGCGGGCGCCCTACGCGATCTGGGCGTCGACCGGGGCGATGCTGTGGCCGTCTACCTTCCGATCGGCCAGGAGGCTGTGACCGCCTTGCTGGCGGTGGCCCGTCTTGGAGCGATCTTCATCCCGGTCTTCTCCGGATATGGCGCCGATGCCGTCGCCGCACGGCTGGTCGATCCGAGGCCCAAGGTTCTGATCTGCGCCAACGGGTTCGTGAGACGGGGCCGGCTGGTCGAGATGAAGGAGGTCGCCGATTCGGCCGTCGAGGCTGCGGGCGGAATCGACCGGCTCCTCGTGGTGGACTACACCGACCGCACCACGACACCCATCCTGGGAGAAAGGGATGTGTGGTGGCACGAAATCGTGCCTCAGGCGGAGCCATTGGCTCCCGTGGCAACCGGCTCCGAGGACCCGGTTCTCATCGCATATACGTCCGGCACCACCGGAAGACCCAAGGGAGCTGTCCATGTTCAGGCCGGTTTGACGGTGAAGATCGCGCAGGAAGGAGCCTTTCAGGCTGACCTGCACCGCGACGACGTTCTTATGTGGGCTACTGACATGGGCTGGATCATGGGCCCCTGGATGGTGATTGCCGGGTTGGCCAACGGCGCTGCCATTGCCACCTTCGATGGTGCTCCCGACTACCCCGGCCCAGATCGGATCTGGCAGGCCGCGTCTGAGCTCGGGGTGACATTCCTCGGGCTGTCGCCCACACTGGTTCGTGCCCTCCAGCCTCACGGAGCGAAACAGGCCCGCAAGCACGATCTCTCCAGCCTCAGATCGTTCGGATCTACCGGTGAGCCGTGGAACCCCGATCCCTGGTGGTGGCTGTTCAAGGACGTGGGTGAGGAAAAGCGGCCGATCGTCAACATCTCCGGTGGCACCGAGATCGGAGCCTGCCTGCTTTCGGTCAATCTGTTGCAGGGCATCAAACCGACTGCTCTCGGCTCACCGTCACTCGGAATCGACGCCGATGTCTACGACAGCGAAGGGACCCCGACAAGGACCGAGGTGGGCGAGCTTGTGGTCAGGGGCTCGTGGCCGGGAATGACCCGCGGATTCTGGGGCGAGTCGGAGAGATATATCGCCACGTATTGGTCGCGATTCAAGGACACCTGGGTCCACGGCGACTGGGCGTCCATTGATGCGGACGGGTTCTGGTTTCTACACGGTCGGTCCGACGACACCATGAACATTGCGGGCAAGCGGATCGGGCCCGCCGAAATCGAATCGGTTGTGGTGGCCCTTCAAGAGGTCGTCATGGCCGCCGCCGTCGGGGTGCCCGATGAGATCAAAGGCGAGGCTATTGCCCTCTATGTGGTCGCGGCTCCGGGTGTCGAGCCGGGGCCCGGACTCACGCAGACTGTTGAGAAGACTGTTGCCGACGCTATGGGCAAGGCGTTTCGACCCAAGACGATCAAGTGGGTGGACGATCTCCCCAGGACGAGGTCAGCCAAAATCATGCGGCGCGTCGTGAAATCTCTCGCCGTCGGCGAGGAGCCTGGAGACCTGTCTGGTCTCGAAAACCCAGAAAGCCTCGACGGAATTGCCTCAGCCTGAAGCCCGGCTACTTGGGCGGCAAGCGAGTTGCTGCATCAATGCGGATCGTCTCGCCGTTGAGGTACGGATTCTCGACGATGGATTGCACCAGTTGGGCGAACTCCTCAGGATCCCCCAGCCTCTTGGGAAAGACGCTCCTGTTTTCCAGCTCGGTGATCGCCTCGTCAGGCAGCATCGACAGGATGTTTGTCGCGAAAACGCCCGGCGCTACCGTCATAACCCGAATTCCTAGACCGGCCAGCTCCCTGGCTATCGGTAGGGTCATCCCGACCACTCCACCTTTCGACGCGCTGTACGCAGCTTGGCCAACCTGGCCCTCGAATGCCGCGATGGACGAGACATTGACGACTACACCCCTCTCGCCCGCAAAATTGGGCTGGTTCCCGGCCATCCGGCCGGCGACGTGCCTCAAGACGTCGAACATGCCGATGAGGTTGACGTCGATGGTGAACTTGAACATGTCGAGGTCGAAAAGGGATCCGTCCCGACCCACCACACGCCCCGCCGTCCCCACCCCTGCGGCGTTCACTAACACGTCGATCCTTCCGAAAGTCTCGTACGCTCCCGTGATCGCACTCTCCACAGCGTCCGGGTTGCGGACGTCGCACTGTATAAATCTCGAGTTGGGGCCGATCGTGGAGGCGGCCTCGACGCCTGCCTCATCGTTGAGATCCACCAGGACCACCGAAGCACCATTAGCTGCCAGTCTTTTCGCAGTGGCAAAACCGAGGCCAGAGGCCCCACCCGTGACCACCGCGACCGAGTTGTTGACCTCCAAGGCACGCCTCTCACAAGGAATCGTGCGACGCTACCACTGTCCCCATGAGCCGATACATCCCACGGTGACCTACCGGTGATAGGAATATTCGACTCCGGCATCGGAGGACTCGGCGTTTTGATCCACGTCCGACGGCTGCTTCCTGCAGCCGACATCGTCTATTTGGCCGACCACGCCAGGGCTCCTTACGGGACGCGGTCACTGGAAGAAGTCGCCGACATCGCCGAGGACATCTCGAGTCGTTTGATCGAGAGAGGAGCGCAGACAGTCGTCATCGCCTGCAATACGGCGTCGGCGGCCGCCCTTCACAATCTTCGGGCGGAGTTCCCCAATACCATTTTCGTCGGAATGGAAACGGCCGTGAAGCCGGCGGCCATAGAGACCAGCACTGGGGTGATCGCCGTGCTGGCCACCGCCGCGACCTTTCAAAGTGAGCTCTACGAGTCCGTCGTCCAGCGATTCGGCGGAGATGCCACGATCCGGACAACCGCCTGCCCCGATTGGGTTGAGATGGTGGAATCCGGAATCATCGATGGGCCCGCAGTGGAACAGGCGGTCCGGGCCAGGATCGAGCCGATACTCGAGGAGGGCGCCGACACCCTCGTTCTCGGCTGCACCCATTTTCCTTTCCTGTTGTCATCGATTGAAGCCGTAGCGGGACCGAACGTGACCATCGTCGACCCGGCAGCGGCGGTTGGGCGGCAGGTGGCTCGCGTTGACCCAGGACGCGGCTCCGGCGGGTTGTCGTTGACGTCGACCGGCGATCCACGGCGGTTTGAGGAACTTGTCAGGAAGCTGGGCGGATTTGAGTTGCCGCTACCTGCCCTAGCCTTCGGAGATTGATGCCCGCCAACTCCAGCTTCTTGAACAACGTCCTCGATATGCTCGACCGCGGGCCGGACCATGTCTGGGTCGAAGACCAGTTTGCCCTTCTCGGTTGGGGCATCGAACGGAGATTCGACGTTGGCGTCGGCTCCGACCGCTACGAGCGAGCCATGGAGGCGGTGAGCGAAGCGTCTCCCACACCGGCGTTCGTTTCGCTCACTTTTGACACCGATGAGGAAGGGTCGATGGTCCTGATTCCGGAGACGGTCGCGACGGTCGACGGCACCCGTGTCACCGTCATCAAGGGGAATCTCCCGCCGACCGAAGCTACTCATGGCCAAATGCCTCACCTCGTAACGTCGCAAGACGGACCGTGGGATAAACCGTTTGTGGGCGCATTGGAGGCTCTTAGCCGCAACGAATTGGAGAAGGTGGTCCTTTCGAGGACCGTGGACCTGGAGTTTGACCACGCCATCCCAACCTCCCTGGTCATTCGGAACCTCGTTCTCACCCAACCCGATGCATATGTCTTCGGCGTCGAAGGACTTATTGGTTCGAGTCCTGAACTGCTCCTGGAACTGAAAGGCAGAGCGTTGAAGTCGACCTCTTTGGCCGGCTCGGTCGCAAGTGGCGGATCATCCGGGAACGGTTTATCCAGCAACAAGATGAGCCGTGAGCACGAATTTGCCGCCGACTCGGTGGCCGAGGCACTGGCCTCCCATTGTGTGGATCTCACCCGAGGCCCCCGACTCCAAGCGAGGTTCGCAGACGTTGTCCATCTCGCGACCTACTTCGAGGGAACGGTTCGTGATGGAACCTCGACTCTCGATGTCATCCGGGACCTTCACCCGACTGCCGCGGTCGCCGGCACGCCGACCAAGGCAGCGGTCGAATTGATCCGCGAGATTGAGGTGCATGAGCGTCATCGCTACGCCGGCCCGGTCGGCTGGCTGGATGACTCGGGTAGTGGAACCTTCGCCATCGCCATTCGTTGCGGCCTGATCGACGGAAGCTCGGCGACCCTCTACACGGGTGCCGGTCTCGTGACGGGATCGGACAGCCGGGCGGAATATGAGGAGACGGAAATCAAGCTGAGGCCGATGCTCCGGGCTCTTCAGATCAGCTGAGCGAGCTCATTGCCATTGCAGCGGCTTCATCGAGCTCGCCTCGCTGCTTCAGCTCGACCTCGCGATCGACCGGAACCACCAAAACGTGCGCTCCGCCCTCGGAAAGGCGACTCTCGGCCTCCTCCGTCAACTGCAGACGGCTTTCTATCGTTGTCGCCTGAGCCCCAAAGGCTGATGCCACCGCGACCAGGTCCTTGTCGTGAGGTGCAACAAAAAGCCTCTCGAAGGCAGGCGAGTATGTGGCCGTCGGAAGCAGGTCGAATAGGCCACCCCCGTTGTTGTTGACGACAACCAGAACGACATCGCCGGTGTAGCTGCCGGCCAGAGCGGAGACATCGTGGAGGAACGAGAGATCGCCACTGAGACCGAGAGTGCGACGATGAACCCGTGCGATTCCCAGAGTTGTCGAAGTGAAACCGTCGATGCCCGACGCTCCCCGATTGGCGAAGACGCGGCCCTCTTTCACGGTGTGCGCATCAACGTCTCGAACCGGCATCGAGGAAGCAACCGACAAGGTGCCCCATCCGATTTCAGAGATTGATCGGGCTATCACCGGCCCAGTCAATTCGGAACTGTCATCGAGCCGGTCGTCGAGCACATCTCGGACTCTTGTGTCAAGAGCGGACCAACCTTCGAGCCATTCCGGGTCGGGCTGACCCTCTGTCAGGCCAAGAGTCGCTGTCGGATCGGCCTGTGTCAGCACATCGGAATGCCGTCGAGGATCGTGCCACTGGCCCCACCTATCTATCTGAATCTGGGGGCATCTAAGGGAAGTAAGGGCGGAAAGCCGGTCACTCGGTCCGATTCGACCGATCGACACCACTGCTTCGGGCATCAAGGCGCCAGGAACGTCGTCCACCAGTAGATGGTGATACGAGGTGACCACCTGGGCTCCTCGCATGTTCGACAGCGCGGTCGCCAACACCGGCCATCCCAATCGCCGCGTTTCAGCAAGAAGGCCCACAGGGTCATCAATGCCTTCACCGGCAATCACTAGTCCGCGGGAAACATTGAGCTGCTTCAGGACCGCTCCAACCGGTTTCGCAATCTGGCTCGTCTGCCATGGAACGCCATCTGGCAGACCTTCGATCGAATGAGGGTATGGCTTCACTGCTACACGGCCATCGTCCGACACGGGGACGGTCGGCTCGCGAAAGCTGAGGTTGAGGTGAACCGGGCCCGGCGACTGCCCGTGACCCATCGCCCGCGCCACAGCCTGAGACACCAAGGTTCGCCAGTACACATTCCCGTCAAAGCCCCCATTGGCCAGGCCGACATCGCAGAACCAGCGAACTCGATCACCGAACATCCCGACCTGATCGACCGTCTGGTTGGCCCCAACCGCCCGAAGCTCTGGAGGTCGATCAGCAGTCATCGCGATCAGTGGCACAAGGTTCCGATCGGCTTCGACTATCGCAGGAAGATAGTTGGCGACTGCTGTTCCCGAGGTAGAGACACATACCGCCGGCTGTCCGCTCGCCCGCGCGAAACCGATGGCCTGGAAGGCGGCGGACCTCTCATCCAGAACGATTCGCACTTCGATCCCGGCCGCCTCCTCGAAGGCGATGGCCAGCGCAGCGGAACGCGATCCTGGCGACACGAGAGCCAACGTCACGCCATGGCGGCGTAGTTCGTCGACCATGGTCCTGGCCTGGGCGATGCTGGGATTGGGTTGAGTCAAGTGAGTACCTCGGCAGCAGCCCGGACCTTACGCAGCATCTCGGCAGACCGATCTCTGTCTGGTCGCCAGCGATCCAGAAGTTCGGGGTCGGGCTCGGGCCGGCGGACCTCGAGGAACCCGTCTCTGGGGATGAGGGGACTCATTGTCGGGTCGCCGTCAAGGAGCGCGACGGTGCCCAGACCACAAGCGTGAGGAAGCTCGCCCACAAGCGAGGCCGCCAACAGGCCCTGGTATATGCCAATCGACGTCTCTAGGGCAGAGCTGACGACCACCGGTGTGCCGGCGCGCTCAGCCAGGTCGAGAACCCGACTCACCCCGCCCATCGGTTGGACTTTTACAACGAGAATGTCGGCCGCTCCCGATTCCACCACCTCCAATGGATTGGCTTTGAATCGAACCAATTCGTCTGCAGCAAGCGGGACGGACGTTCTCTTCTTGAGCTCCAGCATCTCTTCAACTGTGGCCACCGGCTGCTCGACATACTCGAGATCGAATCGCTCCAGCCTCTCCAGACGGCCCGTCGCCGTTTCGACATCCCACGCCGCATTGACGTCGATCCGGATTCGTCCTCCCGGACCGAGGGCAGATTGGACGGCCTCCAACCGGGCCTCATCCTCATCAGGGCCTTGGCCGGGCTCTCCGACCTTCACCTTGGCGGTGGAAGCCCCCGATTCATGCACAAGCACCGCCGCAATCTCCGGATCTACGGCAGGAATGGTCACGTTGACAGGAATCGAGTCTCGACCAGGTTCTGGCATCTTGGTGCAGGCAGCCTCCAGAGCACTGGCCAGCCAGCGGGTGGTGACCTCAGGCGGATAGTCGGGAAAAGGGGAGAATTCTCCCCAGCCTGAGGGGCCCCGAATCAAGACCGCCTCGCGATGATCCACCCGACGAAATCGATGCCTCATCGGGATTCGAACGGGATGGAGTTCTAGGGCTTCAAGGAGGTTTCTCAACCCTGCTGTACCTCTCGAATGTAGGAAATCAAACGATCAAGCTGAGGATCGTTTAGCGAGGACGCGAACGATGGCATCCGGCCCCGGCCTTCGATGATGGTCACCTGGAGGAACTCATCGGGCTGAGTGGATGCGAAGGAGCCCGGACCCAGTGGCGGCCCAATGCCGCCCTCGAGGCCGTCCCCGTGACAATTTGAGCACAACTGAAGATAGATGTCCTCACCGGCGGCATTCTCGGCAGGGCGACCGACGCACGCCGAAACCAGCAAGCTGACAAGGGCTAGAACCATCATGTGCGATCTCACTGGTCAGCGATAGTACGGAGAGTTGGAGGAAACACTCAGCTCGTGGCCCGTCTTACAGACCACTTGTTCAGTCGGTGTCACCAGCCAGCTCGGCAAGATCCTTGACTTTCTGAGCCGAATCGCGAGCCACGATCAACACGGTTTCCGGGGTCTCGACAAGCACAATGTCATCTACGCCGGCAACGGCGATCTTCCTTCCGCTGCTGCTGAGATACGAGCCGGTCACATCAATGGCCGTCACATCGCCCACAATGACGTTTCCTCTGGCGTCCTTGGGCGACGCCTGCCACAGCGAGTGCCAGGTCCCGACGTCTGTCCAACCGACGTCGATGGGGACCATCACGGCGTTCTTGGTGAATTCCATTACTGCGATGTCTATCGAGATTGCCTCGATCCCTTCGAATTCAGGTCCAAGGACGATCACCTGGCGGGAGATATCACCCAACGCAGACTTGACTCCATCGACCAGGCCTGCGGCATGAATGTGCGCCTCCGCCAGCAAGGTTTCGGCACGAAACACGAACATTCCCGAGTTCCAATAGTGCCTGCCATCGGACGCCATCGCGTCTGCGTCAGACTCTTCTGGCTTCTCCTTGAAGCGGATCACCTGTAGTCCGTCGCCTACCCCACTTCCGGCTTCGATGTACCCATAACCAGTTTCCGCCCGATCCGGGGTAACTCCAAACGTCACCAATACAGATCGAGCAGCCAAATCGACGGCAGAGGAGACAGCTTGTAAGAAAGCGTCTTGGTCATCAATGAGATGGTCGGACGGAAGGACGACCAGGATCTCGTCGGGCGCCACCGACATTGCAGCGGCGATCAGGGCCGGTGCGGTGTTTCTGCCGATGGGTTCGGCCAGGATGCGGTGGACCACGATCCCGGCTCGCTCGATCGCGTCCTCGACCAAGTCGAGGTGGTCCTGCCCGGTGACGATCACCGGATCGCCTGCTGCCTCGAGGCCATCGAGTCGATGAAGAGCCTGCACGAACAACGGCTCGCCGATCAGGTCGAGAAACTGCTTCGGACGGTCGGGAACGGAAAGAGGCCAAAGCCGGGTGCCCGCTCCCCCAGAAAGGATCACGGGTCTCACGATTGGGGGCACCCGTCGAGAGTAACGGCGCGCTCTTCACCTTGTGCTACTTTCCGTTTCTCGCCACAAGAGGAACGTCGTGAAGGAAACCCTCCTGATCATTCACATCCTTGCGGGCGCGGCCTGGATTGGTGCCGGCTTCATGAACGGTTTCGCAAACCCCCGGATGGTAAAGGCTGGTGCTGATGCTGGCCTGGGCTGGGCCCGCACAGTCTCCGAGTCCATCTACAAGTTCTTTGTTCCGGCAATAGCTCTAACTGGCCTAAGCGGCATCGGCCTGGTGCTGGTCGACGACGCATGGGACTGGAGCGACCCTTTTGTAGGGATCGGCCTCGTCATCGTGATCGTCGGGCTGGCAATGGGCTTATTCGGGTTCAAACCAACAGTGGAGAAGATCATCACCGCACGTCTTTCTGGTGACATGCCGACTGCTGCCGCTCAAGGTAAGAAGGCGCTGAGACTTGGAGTCACGACCTCGCTCATGTTGATCCTGGCGGTAGTGGTGATGGTGCTCAGGCTCGGGGCTTGATGAGCCCGGTCGAATCAAACATTGGGGTGCCCTCAGTCGGTAGTGCCTATGGAGATGTGACCGCACTCGGAGCAGATGTTCCGGACTATGCCAATGCCCCCTGGCGCTTCGACGAAGTCATGCACGTGCGGGGTCCGACTGCGCACGAAGGCGGCGCGGACCGCCCCGAAAAGGCCTGACTTCTCCGAAGCAGATCCGACGAGAACCTGATCGCGCTCGGAATCATCGGGTTGGATCGGCTCGACTGGTTCGACCGGTTCGAGCTTGGCCGGCTCCGGCTCGGGTCTGGGTAGATCGTCGAATTCACCGAGATCGACAATCAGATCGCGAACGTCGTCGTCGCTGTCAGATGCCACCGAAGTTCCGATCAACTCCTTGACCACCGGCGCAGCCTCCTCCTCAACAGCAGCCACTGGTTCCAGGATCTCGCTGTCTTCCTCGGGCTCCGTCGCCACAACTGGTTCCGGTTCGAGTTCGGGCTCGGCCACCACAACGGGTTCCGGTTCGGGCTCGGGTTCCGGCTCAGGTTCCGCCGCCACAACCGGCTCAGGCTCGGGTTCCGGCTCAGGTTCCGGCTCAGGTTCCGCCGCCACAACCGGCTCAGGCTCCGGCTCGGGTTCGGGCTCGGCCACCACAACGGGTTCCGGTTCGGGCTCGGCCACCACAACCGGCTCAGGCTCCGGTTCCGGTTCGGGTTCCGGCTCGGCCACCACAACCGGCTCCGGCTCCGGTTCGGGCTCGGCCACCACAACCGGCTCCGGTTCGGGCTCGGCCACCACAACGGGCTCGGGTTCCGGCTCAGGTTCCGCCGCCACAACCGGCTCAGGCTCGGGTTCGGGTTCCGCCTCGGCGACCTCGTCCTGACGCATCTGTGGGGCAAACACGCCAGGCCCAGGAACCAGCGGAAGCTGCATGGTGACTTCCTCGATCACCTCTTCCAGATCCTCGACCTCGGCGATAACTTGGGCCTCGTCGGCGGGCAAAGCCTCGATAACGGCCACGGCTTCGGCTTCGACTACGGCTTCT
>CAXMPS010000142.1:0-1453 GCA_964194995.1 uncultured Gammaproteobacteria bacterium
CTTTTGGGAAGTGGAGCCCCCACGGGATCTTTCGGGAAGATTTTCGATCTTCGCGACCAGCCTGGACGGCGGGCGTAGGGTGCCATTAATCGGCCCACGTTCATGCGGCCTCGCGATGGTAGTAGTTCAGTAGTCCACCGATGCGTTCACGCCGGTGCACCTCGGCGCCAAGATCTGCTGGTGGTGGCGCCCGTTCCAGCAGCTGGTTGTCTAGCCCCTGGTGGTTTCTCTCCCGATGGTAGTGCTCGACGAACTCCTGGACAATGAGGCGTAGGTGACTCTCGCCGAGTGGAACGACTCGGTCGAGGCACTCCTCTTTGATGGACCGCACGAAGCGCTCGGCATAGGCGTTCAGATTCGGGCTTCTTGGCGGCAACCTGATCGGCTCCACCCCGCTCCCCCGCAAGATCTCGCCGAACGCAAGGGTGAACAATGGATCTCGATCGTGGATCATGTGACGCGCATCGCGCAGGAAGCCATCGAACACGTCGGTCAGGTTCCGGGCCATCTGCTCCATCCACTCTCCGTATGGCTGGTGATGGATGCCTGCGATCTTCACCCTGCGAGTCTTCAGCTCGATCACGAAGAGCACGAAGTAGCGCCTGAGTCCACCCAGGGTGAGCACTTCCACGGTGAACAGATCGGCTGCCGCCAGTCCTTCCCAGTGAGCTTGCAGAAACGTCTTCCAGGACGTTCGCCGGCTCCGCTCGGGAGCGGGTTCGATCCCGTGATCCAGCAAAATTCGCTTCACCGTGTTCCGACCGATTTTGTGTTCGAGGTTGGCGAGAGCGCCGCGAATCCTTGTGTATCCCCACCTCGGATTCTCTTCGGCCATCCTCACCACGAGCTCGGCAATCTCGCACGGCGTGATCGGCCGGCCTCGACCTCTTCGGGCACTGCCGTCGTACTTCTTGGCGATCAGTCTCTGGTACCACCGCAGAATCGTGTCCGGCGTGACAATGCTGGCGACATCAATCAATGCCCGACGCCCCAGCTTCTTGCCACGCACAGCGAGTCGCCGACGTTGGGCGTCGGTCAAGCGAAGGGGCCGACCGCCGAGCTGCTCACGGAGGACCCGATTCTCTTCTCGCAGATAGTCGATCAGGTCTTCCTGCTGGCGGTTCAGCCAGCCAGCCATGGTCAAAACGAGGAACTGTAGAGCATGGGACATCAGCCAAGACTACGCCCTGCAGACACAGCCAGAACTGCGCTTTCCCCAAGTTTCAGCTGTGTCGGCCGCTTTTTCGCACCCTACGAGGACGCAGGATCCCGAGAAGTGCTGACGCACAGCCTGGCCCCGGGCCTTCTCCGACAGTTCAAACAGTCTCGGCCGATTTTCTGCACCATACGGGACCAAAGATCGCCAAACATACCTCCGAGAGGAGATGATCGCCGAGTGCAGTGCGAGTGTCATCGCATGCCGATTCGGACTGATGGACTTCGAACTAGCGGT
>CAXMPS010000143.1:0-4640 GCA_964194995.1 uncultured Gammaproteobacteria bacterium
AGTGGTCAGAGGATGCGATTCGGAAAAGTGTCCAAAAAGTGTCCATTCTGATTTGAAGGAACGTGTCACCTCGACTCTGAGTCCGTACCGAACGAACCCTCTGTTCATTCTCGTGACGAGTGGCCGAGGATCCCATCTTGATCAGTAAGGGGGTCGGGAGTCGGCCAGCCTTGGGTGATTCTAGCCGTCGTTTCGAACAGGAAGGGTCCGCCCGACCTTGGGGCCGTCGACCTCGTCGATCGGATCACCTTGCCCCAGATTTCGACCAACCGCGGACCGTTTTCGACCCATGTTTGATCAGTCTGTTATCAGGACTCCGGGAACGCTGAACATCTCGGCAAGCCAGCACTCGACACCGGGCTGTTAACCACCGGGTCAGGAGTTCGAGTCCTGTCTGGGGAGCCAAACCATACGCTGGGCGAAACTTTCGCTCTCTGGTTAACAGGCGAGGGGCGGGATTCCCGCCAGAATCAGGTTAGCCCCGAGGGACCGTCGAGAGCGCCCCTGTCCATGTGACCCGCGTTGGGCTCTCTTGCTCTCCTCCGATCCAGAGAGAGTCTAGGAATTGCGTGGGCCACTGCCGCGGCAGGTGAATCTATAGACGCCTGGCCATGGGAACTCCGGATGTGATGGTAGAGAATCCATCGTAACATCCGTGTCATGAGTGGGTTGAGGCTTGGCGGAGGTCTGCTTAATTCGCTGGCGTAGTACAGCGGCTGCGCAACTATGACGAAGAGACCGTCTTAAAAATCATGCAGACGGATCGGAAACCAGCCTCGAAAGCCGTGCTCGCCGGTCGGGTAAAGACCCATCAGAAGGTCAGACGCAAGCGCAGCCCGAAGACTACTAAGGAGCTCTCAGCCGGGTTGAGCGCGGGGTCGATGATCCACTGCAGATCCGGGGTGATGACCGTGTTCTGTGACAGCGTGATGCGGTAGAACAACTCCGTCGTGTACTGGTCGTCGAGACCCGGGCCGAAGCTCTTCTCCGACGGCCGGGCCCAGCTCACGCCGACCCCGATCAGGTCATGGCTGCGCCGCAGGATGCCTACGCCGGCGCTGAGCATGCGCTCCAGCAGCGCACCTCCTCCGCCGTCCGAGTAGCCGACGCGGGCGAACGGCATCACGCGGTCGTTGATGAACTTGGTGTAGGAAAAGGTCCCGCCCGAGCCTTCCGGGACTCCGGCGATGTCGCGCCGGTCGGCATGCCACAAGGTGATGTGCATGTTGTCGAAGTAACGCCGGTCGAGCGAAGAGATCCTGCCGACCTCGACGTGTTTGAAGTATTCCCGGTCGTCGAAGAAAGTGTCGAAGCCCGCGCTCGTGGCCTTGGCGTTGGCGTCGCTGAAGCCGCCCACGATGTAGGTCTTCTCGCCCAGCGCGGCCCCGACCGCCGCGCCGAAGCCCTGATTGGGGCTGGCGATCGTAGGATTCGTCGAAAAGGAGAGATTCATGAAGGCGGTCTGCGGGTTGACCAGGCCGTAGATGTCGAGGTAGTCGGTCGGATCGATCCGGCCGGCGACGAAATTCAACCGCCCGCCGTTCCTGCGTTGCTGCCAGTAGAGGTTCGTTATGGCCGCGCCGAGATTGCTGAACTGGGTGCCCGTGATCGCGACCGCCCCCGCGTCGATTCCCAGGTCCTGCGGCGCGATGCTCGTGCCTAGCCGGTGGCGATTCTCAGCCTTGAAAACGAGGGTGTTGGTATTCTCGGCGCCGCGCCCCGAGAATGTCCAGGAGACGGGGATCTGAAAAATGCCTCCCGCGGCGTCATCGTGGCCGGGGCTGTCGCTGGCTGCCTGGTAGAGCGCACTGTAGGACAGACCGAAGCTGAGCCCGTGCTCGTCATGCAACCGACCCTTCCAGTCGAACCAGGGCTTCAGCCCACGCTGAATTCCCTCGAAGCGGAAGTACGGCTCCTTGGGCTCGTCGTCGTCCTTGAGTTGCGCGCCGACGCTTCCCGGCCCCCCGAAGGTGGGAATGTCCTCGTAGCCGGATCCCCCGGCGCCGGTGTCGGCGCCTTCTTCGGCGGCGGTGGGCAGCATCAAGGCAAGGGTCATCAAGAGCAAGAGCCATCGGTTGTTTCGCGACACTCTCATGGTTCCTCCAGGCACTGGCCACGACGACATGAGGTCTGACCCGAGTGGGTCAATTGCCCCACGGGACCTTGATGACCGGCGTGAAATTGAACCGAATCTGCCAGTCCGGCCCGAACGCGTCCGGGCTCTCGACGTAGTGCCAGTACTGCACCGCGAACTTGAGCGGCATTCCCTTGGCAGTCACCGTGGTCTTGGACAGGCCGATGCCCAGCGGAAGGGTCAGCTTGTTGCCGCTGCTGGCGTTGTGGTCGTACGACCAACTCGGCCCCGCCGCGATCTGGAAGGTCTTCGGAAGCGGGAACGCGTAGAAATACTGTCCTCCGGTGATGCTCGTGTCGGGAGTGCTATCGCCAGCCACGTCGACCTTGTGAGTGATCAGCGCCCCGACAACGCCCCACTTCTTGACCAGGCCGACGGCCACCTCGGGGCCGAGCCGCCACTGATCTGCGCCGACGTCGGAGTCGGTGTTGGTCGGTAGCTCGCCGACCACTCCGAACAGGAACAGCACACCGGAATCGTAGGTCGTACCGTAGGCGACGTCGTAGCCGATGTTGCCGAGAGCGACGCCCTCGTTCCTGAACCCACCCACACCGTCGGGAACGGGTGCCTGGAAGATCAGTGGAATCGCGGGACGTACCAGCAGGTTGTATCCGTTCTTCTGCGGGAACGGCAAGGATGGTTGGAACAGGTAGGTGAAGCTGTTCTGGTTGCCGGCGCCGGGAAGATTCCCGTCGAACGCCCGGAAGTCGAGGTTGCTGCCCAATCCGGCCAGCGCCGACGTCGGGTTGGACAGTTCCTGCGCGATCTCCTCGGCGCTCTTTTCTTGAGCGACTGCGCCGACGACGCTGAGGCCGGCGACGATGACCAAGACGATCAGATCTCTCTTGCGTACTTTTCGCACCGCGAGCGCTGACGCCATTCTTGGTCTGAACATCAAGGATCCCTCCTCGCTTTCAATTTCCGTTACAGTGCTAGCATCCCCGCCGTCAAAATCGGCGGGGAGTATACAGTGTCTCTTGCCAGCAAGAAAATGAAGCTATTCTTAGAATCGTTGAGCTGAACTTGCAGGCTAGGCCCAAGTCATGGTCGAGGTGGCCAGGAAAACCCGACGCGTTCTGGGAGCTTCCATGTCAACACAGAGTCGAAAAAATGGATTAGCCGTGTCGGTCCTGGCTCTGTTACTGGGCCTCCTACCGGTTGGGGCAGCAACGCCGCCGATCGATGATGATCCCGAGAAAGCAGACGCGACGGAAGAGTCGGCTGCACCATCGTCCAGGCCGTGGAACACTTTCGACAAGAAGCAGATGAGCGGCCACTTTTTTGGTGGTATCGCTCTCGACTCCGTCCGCCACTGGCAGGAATCCGGCAGCCAGGGGCTGCTCGGCGATCTCGGCGGGTTCGAGACTCCCGAGATCCGAGTCGTCCGGCTCGGGCTCGCCGGGAACTTGAAGTTCTCGAAGCCCTGGTTCTACCACGTATCGTTGGCCTACCTGGGCTTCGGCCGCGGATTCGATCGCGAGACCGAACCCTCTTGGACGCTCTTCGATCTACGACTCGAGATTCCGGTCGGCAAAGCAGGCAGACTCACGGTCGGCAAGTTCAAGGAACCGTTCTCCACGGAACGGTTAATGGGTGGCGGCGTCTTGCCCGGCATGGAGCGAGCGATGGGCACCGAGGCACTGACCCCGGCCCGCAACGCGGGTGTCCAGCTCAGCAACAGCTCGGCCAATAAGCGCATGACCTGGGCAGCCGGGGTGTTCAACGATTTCGCTTTCAGCCATGAATCGTTCAGCGATGGCTCGAACCAGGTCATCGGCCGGGTGACCGGCTTGGCGATGGATGAGCCGGACGGTCGCGGCCTGCTCCACTTCGGCCTGGCCGCGCGTTACTCGGACGTCGAGACTGGGCTCCTCGCGTTCAACACCAAACCCGAGGTGAACCCCTTCCCCTTGGTGCTCGAAACCGGCAACTTCGCGGCCGAGTCCATGACCTACGGCCTCATCGAGGCCTACTACCAGAAGGGCCGGCTGTGGCTCGGTAGTGAGTTGATCACTGCATCGATCGAATCGACCGCGAATTCCGATCCCACCTTCCAGAGCGCCTGGGTGCAGGCGTCGTGGATCCTGAACGGCAAGTCGAGGCCCTACATCCACGATCGAGGGTTCTTCGGCGTCCTGCGGCCCGAACGGAACGTGACGGATAGAGGTCCCGGACTGTTCGAGATCGGTGCGCGATTCTCGACGGTCGATCTGGAAGACCGCGGTGTCAGTGGCGGAGAGGGGTCTCGTCTTACCGGTATGGTCAACTGGTATCTAACCAACAAGGCGCTGCTGGCCTTCAACTACGGCCTCATCGACCTCGACGTGGGTGGTGCCAGTAGCACCAGCCAGACGTTCCAGATGCGGCTTTTTTTGTTGTTCTAGTTGCAAAGCCCAGCCCAAACAAGAACGCGCTGTGATAAAAAAAAGCCATCTAAATTTGAGGGGGTTCTGAAACGGACCGTTTGTCGACATGAGTTTCGGACTCGTCGAGATCGACTGGGAGG
>CAXMPS010000144.1:0-3784 GCA_964194995.1 uncultured Gammaproteobacteria bacterium
GACGCAGATCGATATTGTCGTTGTCCGCAATGGATTGCTGTACGAACCCGACCGGACATCGAACTGCTCGTTCAGAGGCGGGCGTTGCCCCTGGCTCGACGTCGGCCCGATACGCATCGTCGTGCTCGACACATCTGCAGGAACGCTGCTCGTCACCGTCGACCCTCCCGGGGAAGACTTCGAAGGGTTCCTTCCGGTCGCCGAGGAGATCCTCGCCGGTATCTCCTTTCCTGACCTCGAATGACCGCGAGTAGGTAGCGCATAACGGCACATATGCGCTAGCTGATGTGCCAGGGCGGAGCGCCCAATGTCCGGTTATGCGCTACCGGATCGGGCGCATCGTGCCAGCCTCGGGAGGTACTCGGTGGGGTATTGGAGGCGGGGAAGCATCACGCGACAATGTATGGCATGGCTGAAGAGTCGCCCGAGGTGCGGGCTGTCGTTCTGCAGTGGGCTGAGGCGCAGCGAGGGAAGGACCGCGCTGCTCTGCAGGAGATGTACTCCGGCTCCGAGGTCACCACCTTTATCGGTTCTGCCCTTGAGGAGTGGTGGGTCGGTCGGGACGTTGCCGCGGTGGTGGGCAAACACGTCGCGGAATTTGAAGGCTTCTTGGTGAGCAACGAAGTGGAGCGGGTGGAGGCATACCGCGAAGGCAACTTTGGATGGGCCGCGTCTCTATCGCGGGTGGTGTTTCGCGACGGACAGGTGCATTGGTTCCGTGACACCTATGTGCTGCGGTTGGAACACGGGACTTGGAGAATCGTGCAGTCACACAGCTCGGTAGGGACGCCTAATCGGGAGGTTGTTGGTGTCGAGCTGACTGCCACGCTAAAGGATCTGCTCGCCGGGCTCGGCGCGGAAGCTAAGGGCGGAGTCCGGCCTCCGGTTGCTGAGGGCACGGTCACGCTGCTCTTTACCGACATCGAAGGTTCATCCGCGCTGGCACACGAGATGGGTAATCAACGATGGGCCGCGGTGCTGGAGTGGCACGACACGACTATCAGAGACATCGTCGAAGGCCACGGAGGTGTGGTGGTGAAGACTCTCGGCGACGGGGCCATGATCGCCTTTGAGGCAGTGCAACCTGCCGCCCGGGCTGCGGTACGAATTCAGCTGGCAATGGCCGGTCGTGCCGAGGAGCCGCCGCTGCGCCTCCGCATTGGCATCCACACCGGCGACGTCGTTTACACCGATACTGACTATGTCGGGCACGTTGTGAACAAGGCAGCACGAATCACTGCTGCCGCCGACGGGGGCGAGATCATGGCATCCAGCGTGGTCCGTGCCCTGCTCGCCGAATCACCGGAGTTCAGCTTCGGCAACGTCACCGATGTCGAGCTGAAGGGTCTCGAAGGAACCCACGAGGTGACGCAGCTACTCGCAGTCAGGTAGCGCATATGTGCCGATATGCGCTACCTGGAAGTGGCGCTCCTAGTCGAAGTCTGTGGGGGGTGTAGGCCATGTGGGGCCCCCACTGGAATCAGCCAGGAGCCCCCAAGTAGGAGAGATACGCCCGACTCCCCGACGGGCCAGGCTTGCGAACACCGCACCGACACCGCATGCTGCTCGTCAACGTGGCATGGACGTGGTCAGAGATCGATGAGGAATGGCTCGCAAGAGGCCGCGTGGCAGGCACACCGCAACAGGTCGTCGACGCCTTCGATCTGGTCGAGTCGATGTTCGACCGCGCCTGGTTGGATAAGGCGCGGGGGCCGATGGGTACAGCGACGGGCTCTTATCCCGTCATACACGTGGTGTACGCCGGCATGCTGCTGCGGGTCATACGAGATGTGGACGGGGCAGATCGGCTCATCGAGAAGCTACGCCGGGATGACCCCGCGGCTATGGGTGAAGGGATCGCTTGCTGGCTTATTCGCCAGACCTCTAAGGACCTGCGGATTGAATACGAAGCGGAAGAGGCGCGCACCTACAGCGGTCAGGTTCCGGACTTTCGACTACGAAGGCCGACTGACGCATGGATCAATGTTGAGGTTGCCAGTCCTCAGGAGTCGGCACAGCGCCGCGAGGTAATGAAGATCCTCGGCTCGTTTCAGAGCGTTCTCGATCTTGCTCCTGGCTCATATGGCATCGAGGTATTCTTTGACCAAGAGCCGAGTCTCGCAAGCCTCGACAGATTGCGCGATTTCGTGGTCGGCGTGGCTCAGAGTGATCGTGTTGGTCAATGGTCTTTGCCAGGGAACCTTGGTCTCGTGTATCGCACTACAGCTGGGCCAGGTCACTTTCAAGTAGCTGATCACGGGCAACCCCATGTACCCCGGCTGAGCCAGATGGATGTACGGTTGGGACCGTCGGGTCACCGGCACCTCGCCGTTCGCATTCCCTACACCGACCACCGCGCTCGCAACTTCCTACACACAGAGGCACAGCAGCTTCCCAAGGACGCGCCTGGCCTGATCATGTTCAACATGTCCGGTGCTCATGGCGGTTGGGACGCGTGGGAGCCGATCTTCCAACAGGCGTTGCACCCAAACCAGCACACAAGGGTGAGTGGCATCGTGATGTTCGGTAGCGTCATCGCGACGGCAGAGGATGGAGCGAGCTGGCCACGAGTACGGGCGAAGCTGATTACGAACCGGAACGCCGTCTTCAAGCTGCCAGGCTGGCTGGCCCAGAACCTCCCGGGCGAGCGCTGGATCGAATGAGGACCATGGCCGTCGCCACAGGCTGATCCCGCCAGCCACCCGCCGAACCAGGGTCCCAGGCCCATCCCCTCGGTCCACCAGCCGAGCACGACCGCAGAGGGAAATAGCCAACCTTTCGCAAGCCCAGGTAGGTCCCTACGCCGACTCAGTTCGAACAACTCGGCTAGCGCATATGTGCCGATATGCGCTACCTCAGTCGATGTCGGGGAATGAGATCCCGGCGAGGACCTCCTCACCGACGGGGAGGAATTCGTCCCATTCTTCGGCGTCAGCGCCGACGGTGATGAGCAGTGACCCTGCGGGAGTGTCGAGGATGATGAACCGCATTACTTGACCTGGTTCTAGGGCCCAAAACGAGTCAGCGGAAGTCTGGACGGGTTCTGACCACAGAAGCCCTCGACGTGTGACTGTTCCGCTGATCTGGATTGCGGGGAAGCCAGCAGCCTCGGTCTCAGATGGTGTCTCGAGGGCGAGCTGCTCGATCTCTTCGAGTTCGGTGAGGACCTCCTCCGGCGTGAGTCCCCGCCACCAATTGTGGATTGCGACGCCTTTGTATGCGTCCACACCGGGTGGCCTTGCGCCAAACCAGGTCTCCCGATTGTGGAGCCCCGTAGCGGTGTCGTTCTGAAACGGGCGCAGGAGCTGTCTCGATTCGATCCGGTACATCACCACCGGCTCGAACACCGTCGTCACATACTCGCCCGGCTCAAGAAAGCCGCCCGCAGGCAGCGGCTGGGGTCCGATCGGTGCGGTGGTCGCTGTGGTCGTCTCCGGAGGTTCGGACGTCGATACAGGTAGGGCGGCTGTCGTCGTGGTGGATGTTGTCGGCGTGGCCTCGGTGTCACACCCAACCAGCGCCAACATGACGATCACCATGGCCACAGACAACACGACGCTGCGACGTTGCAGCATGCAGGTCCTTCTCCGATGAGTCGATCAGCACAGTACCCAACCACCCTCACCCGCTGCGACCGACATCAAATCAGGTAGAGCATATCCGGCAATATGCGCTACATCACGGCGCCTCAGTTGTGGCCACGATTTGGCCACAGGTATTCGTACTTCCACGTCAGACGGTATGAATGTGTGGTTCAGGTGAAGTGCAGATACCCGCTGAGCAG
>CAXMPS010000145.1:0-2153 GCA_964194995.1 uncultured Gammaproteobacteria bacterium
AGAGCGAGCCGCAACGAGGCAGATTTCCGTTCTTCCTCGGTTTCGGCATGCGCCATCTTGTCGGCGGTCGCCGCCGCGACGTAGATCAGGGCCCGGATGGCCTCGTTGTATGCCCTCATGCTGAGGAGCATTCGACGCACATCAGGATGCTCGATGATCGCGACGCTTTCTTTCGACTCGCTTCCCACGGCCCGACCCTGGACACGTTCCCTCGAGTAGCTGAGCGCCTTCTGATAGGCACCTTCGGTTACGGCGAGGCCCTCAATACCGACCCCAATCCGGGAGGCGTTCATCATGGTGAACATGTTGCGCATTCCCTGCTGCTCCTCTCCAACGAGGTAGCCAACGGCGCCGTCGCCGCTGTCGCCAAAGGAAATCACGCATGTGGGGGAGGCGTGGATTCCGAGTTTGTGCTCGATTGAGACGATCTTGTAGTCGTTTCGCTCACCCGGTCGGCCCTCGTCGTCGACGATGAACTTCGGGACCAGGAACATCGAAATGCCCCCGGTCCCAGCCGCCGAGTCCGCGGTGCGGGCAAGGACAAGGTGGATGATGTTCTCGGTCAGGTCCTGGTCGCCCCAGGTGATGAAGATCTTGGTGCCCGAAATGAGGTAGGTGCCGTCACTCTGAGGGATCGCTTTGGTGCGAACCGCGCCCAGATCGGAGCCGGCCTCGGGCTCGGTGAGGTTCATGGTTCCGGTCCACTCCCCGCTGACCAACTTCTCTAGATAAAGCGACTTGAGCTGGTCGGACGCATGAGCATCAATTGCGGCCACGGCGGCATGAGTCAGCATCGGACAGAGGGCGAAAGCCAGATTGGCCGTCTTCAGCATCTCCTGAATCGCAACTCCGACCACATGAGGAAGTCCGCCACCCCCCCAAGCCTGGGGCATGTGAGCTGCAGCCCATCCGGCATCCGCGAACCTCCGGTAGGCATCATCAAAGCCTTGGGGGGTCTTGACCTCTCCATCCTTTGTCAGTACCGAACCCTGCAGATCACCGACCCGGTTGAGAGGTGCGATCACATCCGAAAAGAAGCGACCGGCCTCGTCCAGGATTGCGGAAACCGTTTCGGGGTCGGCGTGCTGATAGCCGTTGAGTTTTGAGACATCTTCCAGCCCGGCGATTTGATTGAGAGCGAAGTTGATCTCATCGAACCGGGGGGAATAGGTGGACATGGCTTAGAGAATATCGGACGCCGCGTTCAACTTCGAATGTCGTGTTTCTGGCACTTCGAGGTTCAGGTAGGAATAGCTGCATGCGCGCGCCTGGTTGTTGACGCTGATGGCAAACAAGACCAAGGGTTCTGGGGCCCGGTCGAAGAGGGAGCGTGCCGAGGATCGGAGACGGCAAGCCAAGCGCAAACGCCTTCTCATCAGGGTCGGACTTGCTGCTGTTGGCTTGGTGGTGTTAATCGTCGCCGTCCAGGCCTTTTCCTCAGGCGAAACGGCGATCGGATCGACCGAGACCGAAGCCTGGGATCTTCCCGCTCTCGAAGGGGACGGACGAGTTCTTCTTGCCGACTTCGAGGGCAAACCAACAGTGGCGGCATTTTTCGCCAGTTGGTGCACGGTGTGCCGGCGTGAGCTTCCCGGCTTTGGCCAACTGTCGTTGGCT
The DNA here is from genome assembly GCA_964194995.1 of uncultured Gammaproteobacteria bacterium. Lineage (GTDB taxonomy): Bacteria > Actinomycetota > Acidimicrobiia > Spongiisociales > ZC4RG35 > JACZUI01. The sequence goes on from CAXMPS010000145.1 coordinate 1,618, forward strand.
TTGGACGATCAGGTCAACTTCGTTGGGATCAACACCATGAACAGCGGGGCCGGTCTGAGTTTTGCGCAGGACCGCGGGATCGGCCATTGGCCCCTCGCCCGGGACATTGGCCAGCACGATGGCCGGCAGCTCGCAACCAATTTCGGTGCTCGGGGCTCACCTACGACAGTGATCTATGACAGCGAAGGAAACATAGTGGACGTGACGCTCGGTGGGATGACAGCGGCGACTCTCGCCGACAAACTGGAGAGCTTCTTTGATGTGACCGGCTGACATCGGCTCTGTGAGTGTTTCTGAGGGCTGAGCCGGCTCTTTCTACTCACAGAATGCGTTTCCCTATCTCAGAATCGCGTCCACTATCTGTGGGAGGACCTCGCCGATACCGGACTCGAGTTTGACGGCGGCGTATGAGTCGGCCTCGGTTTCGCCCTGATTGACGACGACGACGGGAATCGGACGCTTGGCCGCTCTGATGACGATATCCGCGGCCGGCCAGACAGAGACGGTCGAACCGACCACGAGAACAGCGTCGGCCA
>CAXMPS010000146.1:0-4066 GCA_964194995.1 uncultured Gammaproteobacteria bacterium
CCGCGGAAGCGAGCGAACCGGCCACCTGGAGAAGAAGTGTCGACTTGCCGACTCCGGGCTCACCGCCGAGCAGAATGACCGAACCTGCGACGATTCCGCCACCGATAACCCGATCGATCTCTGCCCAACCAATGGGTCGGCGCTTGTGGTCAGAAGCCAGTGCAGCGGGCAGGGTGGTCGTTGAGGCGGCCTCGACGGTGGCCGAAAGCGACGGAGCCTGCTCGTCCAAAGGGTCGCCGGCCCCACACTGAGGACAAAATCCCATCCACTTGGCCGACTCGTGGCCACATGTCTTGCACCGGAACGACATCAGAAGAGCACCTTTTGAGTTAACGATTACGCCGACGAGCCGCAACAATCAAGACCGTCATGAGGCCTGCTATGAAGACAGCTCCCGCAAGGAACGATGTGACCGTCCAGGGTTCATAGGTTCTGACCGCCCACACAAGCATGCCCACTGCACATTACTCTTAAGGAGCGTTTTGGCCCCCCACACCTGTCATCAATGCGGCGCGAGAGTTGCAGAGGACGAACAATTCTGTCCAAATTGCGGCGCATTTCTCGATCCTGTGGCTCAGTCGCGCTCTCAGAAACCGGAAAACGTTGTCTCGATCAATTCCGACGGCAACTACGAAGAGTTTGAACTCGGCGCCCCACCGGGCTCCGGACAGCCTCCGTCCGGAGGGAGCCCTTCGGGAGAGTCATTGGTCACCTGCCCATCGTGCAGCGCCGAGAACCCGTCGAACAACCGCCATTGCCAGGAGTGCGGGGCACGGCTCAGCCAGGCGCCCCTACCCACAGCACCCCGGCCTACCGTGCAGGCCACCGCCGGAGTTCGGGCAGCGATGGCGATCAGTGGCCTGCTCTTTGCCGTCATCGTGATAGCCCTGCTCTTCAACGTGTTCAGCGGTGACTCGAGCGCCACGGCAACCACTCTCGCCGCAGAGACCACCACTCCACCGACGGTGGGCGAGCTGGGACCCATCGATGTGATCTCGGTCGAGTGCAACCCCGAGGGCATCGGATCCTTTACATGCGACAACTTGGTCTCTGGCACGGCTGACGAATACCAGATCAACTGGGAAGAGGTAGAAGGCCTCGGAGAGACCGTCACGATTCGTCTCACTTTCCGACAGCCGATGACTGTCCAGGAAATCCAGTGGACCAACCTCGAAGATCCGAACCGGCTCAAGCAGAACTATCGGGCCCGGGGATTGTTGATCGACGCCAAGAACGCGCTTCAGCCCTTCCCCAAGGAGCTCGAGGACCTTCCCGGACTTCAGAGTTTCCCGTTTGCTGCGGTAGACGCCAACTGGATCGAGTTCGAGATTCAGACCGCCTATACCGCACAGGTGATCGACGGAAACGTGTTCCGTGAGCTGGCGATCGACGAGATCACCATCATCGGGCGGCCGGCCACTACAACGGGTTAGCGGTCTAAGCAGCGTTCAGCTCCAACTCAAGGGTTCCCACGCCCCGGAACACCAGGCTCTCGATGCGATTCTCCGTTCGGAGAAGCTCGAAGGCTCCGACCCTGCGGGCAAAGGTCGCCAGCGTTGCCTCGAGCTCTACCTTGGCCAGCGGAGCCCCGACGCAGTAGTGGACCCCCGCCCCGAACGACACGTGTGGATTTGGATCGCGGGTCAGAACGACATCCTCAGCGGTGTCGCCAAAGACCTGTTGATCGTGATTCGCCGATCCGAAGAGAAGGCCGACCTTCGAACCCCGACTCAGCCGCCGTCCTGACACCTCGGTGTCTTCCAGCACCCACCGCTCGAACATCTGTAGCGGTGAATCGAATCTGAGTAGCTCGTCCACCGCTGCGGACACCGGGACACCGCTGTGGAGAGCCCGGTATTGGTCGGGTCGGCTCGCAAGGGCGAGGAGGGCGTTTCCGATGGCGTGAACCGTCGCTTCATGACCCGCATTGAGGGTGAGTATCGACGTGCCAATGATCTCTTCGTCAGTCAATGTGTCGCCCAGTTCCTCAACCTCGATCATGGCCGAGATGAGGTCATCACGCCGACGCTTCCTCCGGTCGGCTACCTCTCCTTCGAGAAAGGAGATGAAGTTTTTCGTCGCTGTTTCGGCGGCGGCGCCCTCCTCGGAAGTTACCCGCTCGTCGAACACCTTCACGATGGCGTGACTCCATTCGACAAGCTGAGGCTGATCCTCGGGAAGGATGCCCATCAGCTCGGCGATCATCGCCAACGGGATTGGGATGGCCAGCTCAGAGATCGCCTCGATCCTGCCTCTTTCCGCGGCGCTGACGAGAATGCGGTCCGCAGCCGACTCCAACCGGCCCCGAAAGGCCTCCGACGATCTCCGGGTAAAGGCCTTGGAGACGAGGCGGCGCAACCGGGTGTGCCGGGGAGGCTCCAGATCGATGAAGCTCTCCCTGATGTACCGGGTCCATATCGGCCACTGAGGTGGGTAAATCCGGCGATAGAGATCCGGATCGACTTCATCGATTTCCATTTGGTGGCGGAAGTCACGCCCGAAGCACTCCCGATCCTTCAGGATCGCGCTGACGTCCTCGTGACGAGCGAAAAATGTGAGCTCCCACTCCTCGTCGTAGAAAACGGGTGATTTCTCCCGGAGACGGGTGTAGGTGGGATAAGGATTGTCGAGGACTTCGGGAGCGTAGGGGTTGAACACTGGTGGGCGGCCTACTTCCCCCAACGCTTTCGTGAGGGAAGAAACATCAACGGGCTTCGCCCCTGGCATAGCGAGCGCCGTCGGCCGCCGGCGGCCGCAGGCGTTGCGAGGCTGCAGCGAGGACGAGCAGGGTGATCAGATAAGGGAGGGCGATGAGTAGCGCCGGGGGCACCTCGCTGACCAGCATGTAGAAGACCAGGAAACCGAGGCCCACGGAACCCTGGATGACGGCCGACCTCACCTTCGACCTGGTCATCGAGTAGATGCTAGCGATAAGCAGCACTATCGCCACCGCAAGGATGAAGGCTCGCACCACGTCGGGCCCGCGAAAGCGGAGACTGTCACCAAAGCCGAACACCACCGCGCCGCTGAGGACCCCGACCGGAATCCAGTTCCCGAATATGAGCGCACCCAGGCCGATGAAGCCGCGACCACCGGTCATTCCCTCCCGGTAGATCCCGGCCTGCACGAGGACAAGGAATGCCCCGGCCAGACCCGACAACCCCCCGGAGATCACGACTGCGTAGTACTTCATGCGAAGCACCGGCACACCTACCGACTCGGCGGCCCAAGGATCCTCGCCGCATGACCTGAGCCGGAGCCCCCATGTGGTTCGCCACAACAGCCAAGCGGTCAATGGCACTAGCGCCAGCCCGATCAGGGTGAACCAGTTGACATCCCCGGTGAAGCCTCGAACTATCCCGGCGACATCGGAGACAAAGAACCATTCCTGGTTCTCCAACCATCCAAAGAAATCCGGAGACTGCCAGCCGAACAACTCTCCGCCCGCAAGGAAAGGCAGATTCACGTTCTCGATCCCATCCACTGGCGGCGACTGGACCACCCCTCCACCGGTGTCGGGGGTGTACACGAGCGACGACAGGAACCTCATCGAACCCAATGCGAGGATGTTGATGGCGACACCGGAAACTATGTGATCGACATTGAAGGTGACCGTCGCAAAAGCGTGGAGGAATCCGAATATCGCCCCTCCGGCGACACCAAGGAGCAAACCTTGCCAGGGGCCAAAGGTCCAGGCACCCCAGGCGGCAAACCAAGTGCCGCCGATCATCATCCCTTCGAGACCGATGTTGACCACACCGGCCCGCTCCGAATAGAGACCACCAAGGCCGGCGAGAAGAATGGGTATGGCCAGCCGAACAGCGGCCCCGGCGGTGCTGCGGGAGGTCAGGTCACTGCTGCCGGTGATCAGTTCGGCGACCGTCATGACCAACACTGCGCCAAGGGCGATCAGGATGTACCGCGTCGTCCGGTTCAGGCCAGATATCTGCTGGGCGACCGCCGTCATGCCGCCACCTCCTCCGGGTCCTCGGCCTCGGAAGTGGCCTTCGCCGCCGCGGCAACGACACGGCGCTGGACATACCGCGAAATGACCTCGTAGACGATG
>CAXMPS010000147.1:0-1085 GCA_964194995.1 uncultured Gammaproteobacteria bacterium
GGCGGGCCGATGAGCCTTTTCGTGAAGATCTGTGGGATCACAACGGCCGAAGCCGCTCATGCGGCTGTCACCGCCGGTGCCAACGCCCTCGGGTTTGTCTTTGCCGAGTCTCCCCGACAGCTGAGTCCGTCCACGGCAGCCGAGGTAGCCATCAACGTTCCCGATCATGTTGAGAAGGTGGCTGTTTTCCTACGTCCGCAGCCTGGCGAGATCGAGGCCGTCCTCGACGAATTCGAAGCCGATGTCGTTCAGGCCGACTGGCCGTCTCTGAAGGGTTTTGGGGCTTGTCCAGTTCTCCCTGTGGTGCGTGGCGCCGAGCCTCCGGATATCGGCCCGGGAAGGTTTTTGTTCGAAGGTCGCCGCAGCGGCACCGGTGAGATGGCCGACTGGTCGGTCGCAGCCCAGCTGGCCCGCCGGGCGCCCCTCATCCTCGCCGGTGGTCTCAATGCTCTGAACGTCAGGATGGCGATCGAAACCGTCCGCCCCTTCGGTGTCGACGTGAGTAGTGGGGTCGAGTCGAGCCAGGGGATCAAAGACAACGCGCTCATCAACGGGTTCATCAAAGAAGTCAGAAAGATCGAGAAGGAAATGGTGAAGACATGACGACTAATGAGACCGGTCTGCTGGACCAACTCATCGAAGGCAAGCCACCCCCGGACGGTCGGTTTGGGCCGTACGGAGGGAGGTTTGCCCCGGAGACATTGATGTCGATTCTGTTCCGCCTCGAAGAACGAGCGATCGAGTTGATGAACGATGAAGTATTTCGCTCAGAACTCGACGCTGAATTGCGGGACTTTGTGGGGCGCCCCACACCTCTAACCCATGCCTCTGCCCTGGGTGCCGCCTGGGGCGCCGAGGTTTATCTCAAACGGGAGGATCTCTGTCACACCGGGGCCCACAAGATCAACAACGCCCTTGGCCAGGCTCTCATCGCGAGAAGGCTCGGCGTCGATCGGATCGTCGCGGAGACAGGGGCCGGACAGCACGGTGTCGCTGTTGCGGCCGCCGCTGCCCGTGTGGGTCTTCCTTGCACTGTCTATATGGGATCGATTGACGCCGAGCGCCAGGCTCCGAACGTCGACCGA
>CAXMPS010000148.1:0-1072 GCA_964194995.1 uncultured Gammaproteobacteria bacterium
TCTCGGGAAATCCCACGTCTCCGCGTACCAGCACCGACTCCCACGACCCGGTCGCCGACAAGGACTCCATGCAATCACGGTACGCAGTGCGACCAGCAGGCGACAGGGACTTCCGGCCCTGATGGCTACAGGTACTGTCCCGGCATCAGCCGATCGTCGACGACCGCCTCCTGCTGAACACTTGGGGGGCTTACGACCAACCTGCAAAATTGTCGGGTTGCTGGGCGGGGGATTGTCCTCTCCAACTCCGTAGAGCCGTCGGTCCCTATTAGTTGCTGACCTGGGTGAGGGAGAATGGTTCGGACCCACCAAACCTGCGGCGGCGAAGGAGAATGCGATGAAGGCCATTGTCCAAGAGAAGTTCGGCTCACCTGGCGATGTCCTGGAATTCAAGGAAATCGACAAGCCGGTGATTGAGGATGATGAGGTGCTGGTCCGAGTTCATGCGGCTTCCATCCATATCGGTGATTCGTACCTCATGAGAGGCGTCCCGTACCTGATGCGCCCGGTGTTCTCGCTGAGCAGAGCAAAGAACCGAGTCCCCGGAACAGATATCGCAGGGACGGTTGAGGCGGTTGATAAGAGCGTGACGCATCTGCGATCGGGTGATGAGGTCTTTGGCTGGTGCAGGGGTGCCTTCGCCGAATATGTGTCTGTTCCCGAAGACGCGCTGGCGCTGAGGCCGGCCAACTTCACGTTCGAGCAGGCTGCCGCCGTCGGCGTGTCCGCATTCGCCGCCCTCCAGGCTCTTCGCGATCACGGAAATGTCCAGGCCGGGGAGACGGTGTTGATCACTGGTGCGTCGGGCGGCGTGGGCACCTTCGCCGTGCAGATCGCCAAATCGTTCGGGGCCGAGGTGACCGGGGTGTGCAGCACCAGGAACGTGGACATGGTCCGATCGATCGGCGCCGACCATGTCATCGACTACACGACGGAGGACTTCACCCACAGCGAGCAGCGTTACGACCTCATCCTGGACAACGTGGGGACCCATTCGTTATCAGACACCAGAGCCGCGCTCACCCCCGAGGGAACGCTTTTAGCCAACGGTGCACCCGTAAGCGGTTGGGTC
>CAXMPS010000149.1:0-1249 GCA_964194995.1 uncultured Gammaproteobacteria bacterium
CTCGGGGGCTATGGGATGGGAACGATAGGTCGTCGATGAACACTTCCCCAACGGGACACATGTTCTGGTGCCGAGCGCCGGGGCAGGACGAGAGGTGCTGGCTCTCCAGGATCTCGGCTATGAAATGGCCGGATTCGACCCATCACCCACCTGGCTAAGACCGGGCAACGATTACTGGCCTTCTGGGTCAGTGAACCAACCGGGACCTCGCCACGGGACAAGCGTGAGGGCAGCGCACCATACGACCTGGCCGGGACCGTCGGTGGTGGTACCCGTCCCGTCAAACCGTATGACTCCGCCCAACCCTCCGACGGACCCAACACCGTGGCCGTTGAAATCAACCTCGGACAGAACCGTCGTCGTCATCAACGCCGACGTCACTTGCGCAAACAGCGGGCCCGAGCACCTCAACCATCGTCCGTCGACCCGAAGCCTGCGATTATCGGGGTCCGCGGCGTCCGGTGGCAAAGCGCCAGGCCCGGCTCCATGGGGCGCGCTCCCAACGTGCTTCCCAGCTCTGACGGCGGAGGGATCTGGCCATTTTCTGATCGACGTCCGCTTTGATCCACTCAACAAACTGCTCCGGCGTCTCAAACCCGCGCGTGCGGGCGGTGAGGGCTGCCCCCTCGTCCATCGGCCCCCGCCCCCTCATGAGGGAGTGCTCGCTGCGCGGATCATCCATGTGCTCAGCGAACAGCAAAGGAAAATACCAGCCCGAGATGAAACCGTCCCAGGTCATTCGATATCGGTCGATCGGGAAGGCGCGACCCTTCATCTTGTCGGTCAGGTAGCGTATTGCGACGTCCCGTCGCAAAAGCGATGCCGTTCCCGCAATGTAGATATCCGCCAGGATCCGATGGCTGCCGACCGTGATGACCTTCCGGTCAGCCGCTGCTCGATTCCTCTCGAAATCCTCGGGCCTGAAAGTCCAGCACCCCACCATCCCGAGACGACTCTCCGCTCGGACCGCTGAGGCCAACAGCGCAGTCCACCCCGGGGGCACGAGCGTATCGTCGTCAACCTTCCCTATGACATCCGAGCGCCCAACGTCGAGCAACCACCTTGTTGGGGCTTCTTGCATGACGTTCTCGTCCGAAAAGTGCTTGTCCATGATCCGAGGGTCGTCACAATCATCCACGAGCTCGCGTGCACCGTCTGTCGATGCGTTGTCCCACATGTAGACATGAAACTCAGTTGAATCGGCAAACAGCGTGGACAACGTCCGCTCGACATATGCGCGCCGGTTGTG
>CAXMPS010000150.1:0-2636 GCA_964194995.1 uncultured Gammaproteobacteria bacterium
GTGAGGGGAAGCGCGAACGCGATCAATCCGATGAGGCCACCACCGACGGCGGCATTCACCCAGGGGATGGTGACGAGGGCAACGACACCTCGGACGGCGTGCCCAACCGCGGTGTAGACGAGCAACGTGAACGCGGCGAAGATGCCCAGGAGCACTCCGATCAGCAGGTCCTTGTTCTCGAACGTGTAGCCGCCGCCCACCTCGAAGGCGCCGAGCATGGTCTCGCCCGCGACGCCGAAGAAGATCGCGTACCCGATGGAGGCGGCGAGGAACTGGGGGATGAACGCCGCGACGTAGTTCATCTTCTTGATCGGCGACAGTTCGCTGACGAGGATGGAAGCGAAGAGCGGCGACGTGAACACGCCCCCGAACGCCCCGCTCATCCCGGTGAGTGTGTACTGCGCTTCGGCTTCCGGCTCGCTGTGCCGACGCCGTTCCACCAGCAACGTCCCCATACCCCCGCCGGCCACCACGATGGCGAACGACGGCCCGAGACTGGCACCGGCCACGAGCGATACGACGGAGATGATCACGAGCTTCGGCGCCAGTTTGGGGTCGACTCGTGCAGCCTTTGCCATGGCGATGGCGCCCGGCACCTTGTCCGGGACGGTGAGCGCCTTGCGCATCGCGGTGACAAGCACAGCACCACTTGCCGTGAGCGCGATCCACCACCACTCGCCGGACCAGAGGTCCGAGGTCGGGTCGCCGAACAGGCCGCCGATAGCCCAGGTGGTGACGACCGAGAACGCCAAGGCGAAGATGCCGCCGAAGACACCCAGGAAGACCGCCGCCAGCAACTGCCTGCGGTACCAGTCCTCGGCGAGCGGCAACATGCAGTGAACCTATCGAGCCGTTTCGGCGCCTTGGTGAGGCCGGACGAGGCCGGTAAACGCGACGACCGGGGAATCGAACGTGCTGGGCGACTCCACCGCTTCGTCGGACATCATTGGAGAGTACCCGCGGCCCGCCGACCAGGGGGTCGACCGCTGGTCAGCCGAGGAGCGCCACGTCTGCATGATCCGAGACAGTGAGAGCGAAGCTACTCCAGGTAGCTCATCGCGCGACCAGCGGTCGACAAGGCGAGCATTCACGGGTCGCAGTACACGGATTCCATGTCAGGTGTGGTGGATGTCCAAAGCACTCCGGAGATTGATCTCGCCGCGATGGTTGCGGACATGCTGCCACCGATCAGAACACCGACGTGCCCCTCGTCCCGACCTAGACATAACCGGCATAGTGTGCGACTGACCTAGGCGTACATAAGTGCCGCGATGTGCGGGAGGTACACGCGAGGCATGATCAAGAACTAGTCACATGTTGCCACTCCAAATAGTGCACTACGGGATGTTCCACTATCCGACTGGGGAGCTAGCTTTTCCGATGAATGACTATGTACCTCGGGCGGCTGCAGGGCTCAAACCTGGAACCCACATCAGTGACAGTCGAGATTATTGACGACCGGCTACAAATCATGGCGGGACGGACTGAGATCGGATCGTGGCCTCTGGCGAGCGTCTCGGTTGAGCGCACGTCCATCTACCGTTTTGCGCTCGAGATCGAAGACGAAACCCTCGATTTCATTCCCGACGAACCTTCGGCGTTCTCTGATGAGATAGGTGCTGTGATAGATCTAACGGCGAGACAGGAACGGTTCGGACTCAAGGCACGCCTCCAGGCGGCCAACAACTCCTAACAACTCCGATTCGGGCCGTACATAAGTGCTGCGATGTTAGGGGGTCATTGGTGGCGAAGTGGGCTTGCAAATCATCCCGGTCGGGGGATCGTCATTTTCGTGGGAGGGTTTCTCGCATTTGGCTTTGTGGCGGTGTCGCGATCCCGGTCAACGGCTCGTTGGGTGTTCCGACTGGGGTTTGGCGGATCCTCTCAAGCCCTCTCTCGTTTTTCTCGTCGGTCGGTTCGAGATCGTCCCACGTTTCTACTTCTTCGAGGGTGCGTTCGGCCCACGCAGCGACGGTGTTCAAGTGGCTGATGAAGAAGTCAACTGGGATGGCTCTTATATATGCCTGGTCTTGGGTGACGTTGATCCCATCGATGAACTCTTGTTTGACTCGACTACCGAAATCCAACATGTCTCGGGCGTCGGCTATGACTTGTTCGAGGGTGCTGATCAGTTCTTCTTTGGTGCCAAGGGGAGCGACGAATACGCGTAGTAACGCTTCGAATTCCATCGAGAACGGAGAGACTGGTGTTCCGAGCCATTCCTTCAACACTGTCTTCCCGGCGTCTCCGATGGAATAGACGGTCCGTGCACGCTTCCCGGTGTACTCCTTCGTCCCTTCGATCAATCCCATCGCAGCGAGGCGTTTGACTTCTCTGTAGATCGCCCAGGGGGAGCATCCGAAACTGATAGCCGACCGGTTGGGTCATGCCTTCCCGAATGTCACGATGACCATCTATGCCCACCTCTTTCCGGGTCTTGACGAGGAGGCTGCTGAACGGATGGAGAAGGCCAGGAACGACTTCAGACGGACTTCAGACGGACTTGAGCCAGTCTCGTCAGTAGGCCCTCCGGTCAGCATCGGCCCCTCAACTGGGGCTTCTACGGGTGGGCCCACGTGGACTTGAACCACGGACCTCATCCTTATCAGAGCGATCCAGGGGGTCCCGCAGGCGTT
>CAXMPS010000151.1:0-1680 GCA_964194995.1 uncultured Gammaproteobacteria bacterium
CGACGAGCTCGGCATCGCCGACGACACGATCGTCGTGTGGGCAAGCGACAACGGCAGTGGTGCCACCAGGGGTGAGTCCCTTGGATCCGGCGGTTACTGGCGCGGCGTCTTCGGGGGCGGTTGGGAAGGTTCGTACCGCACGCCCGCCATGATCCGCTGGCCGGGCCACGTCCCCGCAGGTGTGGTCACCGACGAGATCGTCGCCGCCCTCGACTGGTACCCAACCCTGGCGGGACTCGTCGGTGAGTCGGATCGGGTTCCGACGGACCGGCCGATCGATGGGATGGACATGTCGGCCTTCATGCTGGGCCAGGCGGACACCTCCGGCCGTGACCTTTACCTCTACATGGGTGTGGACGCCGAGATCATCTCGGCGAAATGGAAGAACTTCAAAGTGCACTTCCGCTACACCGAGGAGGATTCCTGGACGGCGCCGTACATCAAGCGGCAGGTCCCGATGGTGATGAACCTGATCAACGACCCTCACGAGCAAATGGACCTAATGGATGCAGAGCTCACCTATGCCTGGGTGATCGGCTTGGCTTCAGCACCGTTGATTGAGCTGGCACAAAGCGCAGCGGAGTATCCGCACATCGCGCCCGGCGCCGATTTCGTGGGCTACGACTGAGGTTTGACTGCGTACGAGCTTCGAGAGGGGCAGAAGCCAGCGACGAGCTGGAGGAAGAGGCTTCAAGAGTTTTGACCGAGCGTGTCCGGCGTCAACGGCGCCTGGCATGGCACCACTTGTGAGGGAGGAGCCGTGCCTACCGAGAATACGCGGAAACAACCTGACTCGGCAGACATCGCAGGAGACCAACCGGCCTCGGCTATATCACTGCAACACGATGTTGTTCCATGGGCGTCGATCTGGCGGGTGATTGTTGCCGTGTTGGCGACACGAACCACCCGCCGAAGGATTGGACGCATGACCAGCACCGACCGCGAAGCTCGCAAAACGATCGCCGAAGCGCATCATCCCCGGATTGGGGCCAACGCGCATCTTGTTCTCCGGGCCATCGGAAGCGGGTCTGCTGACACTTCAAGCGACGAAGAAGCTCACCACGCGAGCCACCCATGATCGACAAGAGCGACGTCAAGACCTACCGCCAAGACGACGTGCTGTGGACCGAAGCGAGCCGGGATGTTGCCGCCCCAAGTCAGGCCGCATGGGATGCGATCGAGCCGCTGTTTCATCGGCTTGCCGAAGTTGGCACTTCGAGCGGCGCCGAGATCGAAGTCGTCAAGCAGAGCCCCGACACGTCATTGGTAGCCGAAGGGAACCAGGTGGCGGCGCTCGTCACCCAGTTGGTCATCTTCAAGACCGTGATGCTCATCACCTTCGAGCAAGTCGAACCAGGACGGCGGCTGAGTTGTGCTGTAATGGTCCTCGGTTCACGATATGGCGAACTCGAGTTCCTGATCGAATCCACTGGAGCCGACACCTGCCGCATCACCCACCGCCAAAGCATCACAAACCAGGACACCATCTCAGGATCGCTCAACACAGCGTTCGACCACGGTGCGCAACACGTCCCAGAGGTCGCCCAGGTCCACAGCCTCTGGGAAGAACTCATCGTCGCAACGTTGTAGGTCGCACCGTCTAGAGAGGCGTCAGGCTCGCTTTCTCCGGCCCCCAACCACTAGCAGCACGGTGCCGACGGCGAGAAGGGCGATCGAGAC
>CAXMPS010000152.1:0-2225 GCA_964194995.1 uncultured Gammaproteobacteria bacterium
CCGAGCGGCGCGCAGGGGTCCCGGAACTGCACATAATGCGCGTTGCGTCGCCCCGATCGAGTCGCCACACCGTCCACGAGATCCGGCATTCTGATCGCGCCCCCATAGCGGTTCGCCAAGATCAGGTAGCGCATAACCGGCAATATGCGCTCCCTGCCAACAGTCTCAGCTAGCGCATATGTGCCGATATGGGCGGGTCCGTGCCGCCGTTCAGCGGCGCTAGGTTGCGTGACATCTTTCGAGGACGGTCGATGACAGCGGCGACACAGGTTCCAGTCGCGATGGTGGCTCTCAACACTGACGTGGTCGACTACAGCAGGCTCTTGACCGACAAACTTCAAACCATCACAACGACGACGGGTGAGTACCGGCAACTTGTCACCGCGAAGGCTGGCGCGGGATGCCTAGCTTGCTGATCGTCATCCGTAGCTACCGCGACGGCGACCGCGACGACGTGGTTGCCCTGTGGGAGGATTGCGGGCTCCTACGCCCCTGGAACGATCCCGACAAGGACATACGCCGCAAGCAGGCGGTGCAGAGCCACCTATTCCTCGTCGCTGAGCTAGATGACAGGATCGTCGGATCAGCCATGGCCGGCTACGACGGTCACCGAGGCTGGGTGAACTACCTTGCCACCCACCCCGCCCACCAACACCAGGGGATCGCGACCATGATGATGGAAGCGGTCGAGAAAGGACTCGCGGAGATGGGATGTCCCAAGATCAACATCCAGATCCGTGCGGATAACGTCCAGGCGGCGAAGTTCTACGAGAGTATCGGATTCACAGGCGACGACATGATCAGCATGGGTAAACGGCTCGAAGCCGACTGACGGCTCCAACGGGGTAGTCCGGCAATATGGGCGGTCTTACCTGTTTGGGCGGAGAGTCGAGTTTCTGTGCGTGCGTCGCGGCGCTGCCACAAAGCGTATGGTTGGAGCATCGACGGACCGGCGCTCGGCCCTAGGTCTCGTCGAGGGACGGTGGGTTGCCTCGTCGGTTCGGCGTTCATCCGGGAAAGGATGATCGACATGGAGGCACACCCGTGCAGAAACCCATTGCAAGTTTGATGGCTGTCGGGCTGTTGCTATTGGCAGCCTGCAGCACAGCGGAGGTAGAACCCGGCGCGATCACCTCCGTTGAGGAAATCGCCGGGACCACCTACGAGCGCCAAGGCTCCGGTGGACAGTGGTACTTCCACTTCTTTGAGGATGGGACCTGGCACAGTTCGTCGAGCCAAGACTTGGTCGAGGACAGCCCGCAGGTCATACATGAGACCAGGTTCGAGGGGACGAAGATCTTTGTGACTGAAACCAAGGGCATCTGCGACGACCCCGACGCCATCTATGAGATCCACCTGTTGGAAAACGGCAACCTGCAGTTTGTCGCAATCGAGGATCCGTGCGCAGGTCGTTCAGGCTTCTTGCCCGCAGAATGGAAGCCGGTTCCGTAGCCATCCCTGAACAGTCGCCGTGTCACGAAGAGGAACAGACTTCATGCTCCTACTCCCCTGGTCCATGGCCGGTTCGCGGACCCTCCGAAGACCCCGATCTGACGAGGAAGCCCCGCCCATATCCGGCAATATGGGCGGGGCTTCAGTAGATCGCCGCTAGCGCATATGTGCCGATATGCGCTACCGAGTCGAGGCATCTCCTCGGTTTTGGCCTCAGTCGACGATAGCTGCGAAGTGGCTTCCAGCCGGAGCCGTCTTGGGACCAGCCTTCCTCGATCTATTCGAAACTTACGGGGCGAAAAAGGGTGCGCGGACCGCTTTGCCGTGATCTGTCAGAATCCTCGCGTGAACGTCGACGCATATCTGTCGCGGATTGGCGTCTCGGGACCGCTCGAGGTCACGCTGCATGATCTAGAGCGCCTGCAGCGCGCACACCTCACCGCGGTTCCGTTCGAGAACCTCGATGTGTTCCATCGGCGCGGCGTCCAGACCGGGATCGAGTGGTCGGTGCCAAAGATCGTGACCCGGGGTCGTGGTGGATGGTGCTTCGAGCTCAACGGTGCCTTTGCCGCCCTGCTGGAGGATCTCGGATTTGTTGTGACGAGGTTCGCAGCGACGGTGCTGCTGCCATCGACGACGGCGTCACCGCCATCGACGGTCCCGACGCACCTGACGCTTGAGGTGACGTTGGATCGGCCCTACCTAGTGGACGTCGGATTTGGTGACTCGTTCATCCGACCACTGCCGCTTACCGGCGTGGGACCCCACGATGG
>CAXMPS010000153.1:0-1780 GCA_964194995.1 uncultured Gammaproteobacteria bacterium
CGGCAACGACGACCTGAACATCGGCCAACTCACCCCCAGCCCCCTTTGCTCAGCAGACTCCTAGCCGGCAGGCCAGGACAGACGGTCCATAGTGGCGGAGAGGCGTTGGCTGAGTTTGGATCAGCGATCGTGCCGCGAGACATCCAGATGATGTTTCAAGCCTTGACCCGGCTCAACTTCTCAGCAGGGTGGTGTCCCCGGGCGGTGGTAGCAAACCCCGTCAAAATCGAGTGTGCCGTCGCCATTGTCTGTGAAGACGAGCGTCCCTACCGGCACTTTTTCGGATGGGACCCTGCCCATCCCGGGCACGATGCACCACAGGGTGCCTGTCAGCGTCAGCGTTCCGTTTTCGATGGTTGCGAGGCCACTTAGATACCCGCGATGGCGCGTCATCTCCGCATCGAACGTGTCGCACGCCGTCAGTCCGTCTTCCTGATACACCGCGTGGTTGTTGCCGCCAACCCGCAGCGAGTTGTTACTGCTGTCCGGGGGCGGGTCCATGCCTATCCATGGCCCCCGAAATGGGTTCTCCGGGTGGGTCTGCTGAAGCCCCAGCCGTCGGCAACACGACGAGTGCCAGCACCGCCACCAGAACAAATAGCCGTCTCATGTCCCCCGCTCCTTCCCCTGCACACGACCTTGCGACCAAACCCTACCCGCCCGACCTGCTGCGTGACGGAGCACCGAACTCGACTCCGTCCCGTAAGAACTGAACTCGAAGCGATGGTGTTTGGTACATCCATGAGACGCACTTGCGGCCAACGGTGCGCTCGATTAGACGACCCCACCGATCGACACGAGAGTCATAGACAAGCTCATCGCAACGGGCGTTGACGGATGGGAGATCAGCCACTCCACCACAGCACCGCTCTCGAATGGATGGATCAGCCTCTGAGACGGCACCGCCGTCGGCTCCCCCGACAGGTCTACTGCGTCGCGATACTGCATCGCCCGATCCAGAAGGCGTACGCGACCGCTGATCTGTGAGCATGCTTCCTACTCATCCTCCGGATCTGGCAAGGACTCTTGGTAGGTCAACGCGCTGTCCGCGATCTGATCCTCCACCAACGTCAGTCCGAGACTGGCAAGCGCGTCGAGAACGTCGAGCGTTCCCAACTCGTCGTGGTCAAGGATCTCGTTGCTGATGTAGGCAGCGAGCTGCTCAGCGAGCGGCTTGAGCGATTCGGGCAAGGGGCCTCTCCTCTGTGGTTGACGCATCGTAGGTCTCGATGGCTTCCACCTGGGATCGGGTCACACGGGTATCCCCAAAGCTCCACCCATCGCCGAACCGGGTCCCGAAATGACCGTTACCCAGCTCGAACGGGTCGATCTCGATCGCGAGTCCATAATTACGAATACAACAAGCCGCATTCCAGACCAGGCTGGTCCCAAGACGGCTCCGGATGGAAGCCACTTCGCAGCCATCGTCGACTGAGGCCAAAACCGAGGAGATGCCTCGACTCAGGTAGCGCATATCGGCTGCCGCCTCAAGGCGTGAACGCAACACCATTGGCGAGAGTTGTGTCGTCTCGCTGGGAGGTGTGGCGTGTCGAGAAGGTTTACAGAGGCGGAGATTGCCGAGGTGTGGGAGCGACGGCGGGCGGGGGAACCGACTCGGTCGATAGCTCGTCGGTTGGGTCGGAACGGGTCGTCGATTCGGCGATTATTCGAGGATGCCGGTGGGGTGCGTCCGGCTCGGCGTTGTCGCTCGGAGCGGCATCTGTCATTGGCTGAGCGGGAGGAGATCTCGCGGGGGGTGGCAGCAGGTGACTCGCTGCGT
>CAXMPS010000154.1:0-1443 GCA_964194995.1 uncultured Gammaproteobacteria bacterium
CCACATTGCCGCCGCAAGCACATGGTTGGGCGCCAACGTCATGCAGGCGGTGGTACCACCGATGATGGCCAAACAGGGTGTCGATGCAGTGGCCGGCTGGTATCGAGTAGGCGCCGGACTGAGCAGGAAGCTCTATATGCCTGCTTCGATCCTGATCCTTATCACCGGTATCTGGATGGTCCTACGGGTCGAAGCATTTGGATTTGGCACCAGATTTGTGACCATCGGGTTCGTGGTGATCGTCGTGGGCGCGATCCTCGGGATCTTTGTATTCACGCCAGTTGGCAAGACGGCGGCAGAGGCAATCGAATCGGGTGATCAGAACCGGCTCAAGAAGGCGACCACCAAGCTGGCAATGTGGGGCACCGTCGACACCTTGCTCATCCTGTTCACGATCGGCGCGATGGTCATACCCTGGAGTTAACCCTTACGATCCACCGGTGAGACACCGATGGGCCTTCCTTCACGTCGACGACAACCACCCCCACTCTTGGCTGGGCTGCCCAGACCCCAATAATCATCCCTATGACGCGACGGCGGGCGCCATTGACGACGCTTTGCCTCGGCTGGCCAGGCGCGGTGCTGCGGTATTGGCTTCAGGCTTTCTGGTGGTGGACAAACTCTCAGATTCGGTGGTCGATTCAGGCAGCCGAGGACAGGGGGGTGGGTTGGATTCTCTGGAATGCAAGAAGCAATTTTGACCTCGCAGCCTTACCCGACAAAAACGAGGTCGAGGGCTAGGAGCGGGTGCGGACATCGGGAGCTCCCATCCTGGCGGCGTCCGCAGTTCGATCGTCGGGTTGCCGCTGGGAGTCTCGCTCAGCGTTGACACGGGCTCGGTAGTGCTCGATTTCCCGTGCTTGTGTGGCTTCGTCCCAGCCCAAATGTGGTGCAATTAGCTTGCTTGCCGGCACGGCTGCCCGGGTTCCGCGGTGTCGGGCCTCGATGGAGATGCGTGTGCGTCGGGTGAGGAAGTCATCGAGATGGAGGGCACCCTCGTGGGTGGCGGCGTAAACGATCTCGGCACCCATGTAGGGCTCCTCCGAAACCCGATCTCTCAGCTCGGGTCGGTCATCAAGAAGGGCATAGATCTCTTGAGACAGCGATCCGTATCGGCCCAAGAGTCGAACATGGGTGTCCTCGTCCACGTCTGGCGGAAGTGGCTCACCGCGGGCCCAGCGGTAGGAGTCAGCGCCGACCAGGGGAAGCTCGGCGGTGTGTGACTCGTTGACCTTGCCCGCCATATAGCGTGTTGCCGCATCGACGGCGTCTTTGGCCATGAGTCGGTATGTCGTGTATTTCCCTCCGGCCACAGAGATCAGCCCATGCCCGTCGTCGATGACGGCGTGCTCACGGCCGAGCTTGGAGGTCTCTTCGGATTCTCCGGACAGAAGAGGCCGCAACCCGGCATAAATCCCGACGATGTCACTGGATCGGAGCGGT
>CAXMPS010000155.1:0-2048 GCA_964194995.1 uncultured Gammaproteobacteria bacterium
GTCGACGCTGGCGTCATCAGCTGGGATCTCCTCGGCCCGCCCCTCAACGAACTCGATATTCGAAGACGACACGGCTGCGGCTCGTCGCCGGGCGATGTCGAGCATCTCCGGGCTGATATCGACCGCGGTGATCGCACCACCAGAGCCGACCGCATCGGCTGCCGGGATTGCCGCCGCTCCGGTTCCAGTTCCCAGATCGAGAACATCTTCACCAGCAGCAAGTTCTGCGTACCCGAGCAGATACTCGATTACTGGCACAAAACGCAGGTCGATCTCGCTCTCATAAACGTCAGCCATCCGGTCCCAGACGCTGACCTGCCATTGATATCCCTGGTCAATCATTCTGGCCTCCATCAACGGTCTGGGATACGAAGTCCCAATGCGGATTGTCGGACATACAGCGATCCTATCCGACGAAGACTCCGGACCCCACAGCCGCTCATAACCGGCATTATGTGCGGTAATTTGCCACGCTGAATAACCCACATAAATGCAGTTATGTGCGGGTGCCGATGTGCTGGCGCGTGCACGTTGTGAACTCAGGATCGTTGATATCGGGCCACTATTTCGTCGTCTTCTATCTCGCCCGTCTCAACGAATCCGATGGCGCGGTAGAGACGACGCGCCCGATCGTTTTCGGGTGAGTACGAAAGCCCGATGTTGGATGATCCATTCTCACTGAATCGGTCCAGGAAGGCTTGTACGGCAGCTCTGCCATAGCCTTTGTTCTGAGCCGCGGAGTCGATCACGAGACCGCCGAGCCAGACGGAGCCGTCTTCTTCGTCTATCGCCCACATGACATGACCGACGATTTCCCCTTCGACCTCGATCGCGAGCGGATGCCAGTCAGGTCCGTAATGAGCGAGACACAAGTAGTAGGTGACGGACGCGACGAATTGCTCCTGGTCCACTCGCGGCCGAACCCTTGCGACGTTCCTCCAATTGGCCGCGTCTACTTCGACTAGTCGGACGGTCGAGACTTCTGCTGGCACGCGGAGACCGTACAGGCCGGTCTGTCACGACGCCCGAGAATAAGGTCAGCGAGGCCTCCTCAACGCCAGCCGCCCATAAGTGCGGCGACTTCAGGGGATCGTTGCAACACCTTCGACGAGAGTTGGAGTGTCTCTATGTGGAGGTGTGTGTTGCGACGGTTGTCAGAGGCTGAGAAGTCTGAGATTTGGGATCGGTTCGAGGCGGGTGAGTCGCAGCGGTCGATCAGCCGCCGGTTGGGCCGTCCACCGTCAACGATCCGAACTCGTCTGTTGGGTTCGGGGTTCCGTCGACCGTTGCCGGGTCCTGAGTGGTCTTCGTTTCGGTTGTCGTTGACCGAACGGGAGGAGATCTCGAGGGGGTTGGCTGTTGGCGAGACGATGCGGGGTATTGCGGCCCAGTTGGGTCGGGCTCCGTCGACGGTATGCCGGGAGGTGGCTGCCAACGGTGGACATGACCGGTATCGGACGACGACGGCTCATCGGGCGTCTCGGCGTCGGGCCCGCAGACCGAAACTAGGAAAGCTGGCTTCTAACCACCGGCTCAGAGAGGTGGTTGAGGAGAAGCTGGAGTTGTGGTGGTCACCGACACAGATATCAGACTGGCTCATCGACGAATACGGTGACAACGAGGGAATGCGGGTGTCCCACGAAACCATCTACCAGACGTTGTTCATACAGGGAAAAGGTGCGCTGCGTAAAGAGTTATGGCGTTGTTTACGCACCGGACGAGCTGTGCGCCGGCCTCAAGGCAGACCGGAATCGACCAAGGGCAAGATCCGGGACATGGTGATGATCACCGAACGTCCCGCCGAAGTGGAGGATCGTGCGGTGCCGGGTCATTGGGAAGGCGACCTTCTCATGGGAAGCCGACAGACCGCGATCGGGACTCTGGTGGAACGCTGGTCGCGTTATGTGATGCTGTTCGCCCTGCCTGATGGGAACACCGCAGAAGCCGTGAGGAATGCTCTCACCGAAACCGTGCAGCGGCTCCCCGACCATCTCTGGCAGTCGCTCACCTGGGATCAAGGCCGGGAGATGGCCCAACACGTCCAGTTC
>CAXMPS010000156.1:0-13940 GCA_964194995.1 uncultured Gammaproteobacteria bacterium
CTAGTCGGCTGACTCCATTGCCGAGACTTCCTTCTCGAAGTCTGCCGCATCCTGAAACTCCTTATACACCGAGGCGAAGCGCAGGTAGGCCACCTCGTCCAACGAGCGGAGCCGGTCGAGCACCTCCCGACCAATGTCCTCGGTGGTGACCTGAGCTCCCTCCTCGCGGAGCGAAGTCTCGACCTCCCTCCCAAGCAGCTCGACCGCTGAGCCAGAAACGGGACGATCGGCAAGAGCCGCGGAAATCCCGGCAGCCAGCTTGGCTGGGGAAAAGGCCTCGAGCCGACCGTTCCGCTTACGGACAACAAGCTGAGGCTCCAAGCGCTCATAGGTGGTGAAGCGCCCGGAGCAGGTCTCACACTCGCGACGTCGCCGGATGGATTGGCCGCCCTCGGCCGGTCGGCTGTCGATGACGCGGGTATCTGGTGCGCCGCAGGTGGGACAGAACATGGTCCCAGCGTAAACCCAATCGCGTAGTTCAGCCCTTGGGAATCAGGAGTACCTGACCGGGAACGATGATTCCCCCACTAATGCCACTCAACGTGCGGATGTCGTGAATCACACGTCGGACGTCACTTCCAGGGGTGGCATATGCCGCTGCGATGTTCCACAGCGTGTCCCCGCTCTCCACAACATGCTCTATGGGAGAGGGGCCCGGGGCGTCGGCCTCGGCCGGCCCCCCAATCATGAGGAAGACCGCGCAGACCACTGCGAGTAGCAATGCCAGCCGGACGGACAGCTGAAGCGGGGCTATCTGCATTGGTCTTCCTCCTGATCGGACCCTTGCGGGTGGTTGCTGGAGCAGTTCGTTGATCGAACGTCCGTTCGTCACTTTATCGAACAGACGTTCGCTGTCAAGTCGAACAGATGTTTGGTTTTGGATCCTTCGCCCGTTAGTCTCAAGGGAACACCAGTTCGAGGAGGCGTCAGGTGTTGACTGAGCGACAACAACAGGTTCTGGACTTCATCCGCGAGACGTCAACGGGACGCGGCTACCCGCCGTCGGTTCGAGAGATCGGCGAGGCGGTTGGACTCTCCTCCCCTTCAACCGTGCACTCCCACCTGTCGACCCTGGTCGAACGGGGCTATTTGAAGCGTGACCCATCAAAGCCGCGGGCAATCGTTGTGGTCGATCCGGGCATCCCGGCCGCCAAGATCCCAGATGGTCGAATCCGTGAGATCCCGGTGTTGGGGCGGATCGCCGCCGGCACCCCGATCCTCGCTGCCGAGCATGTTGAAGACGTAATCCCACTGCCGGTCGACCTCGTTGGCAACGACCCGGTCTTCCTTCTCGAAGTCAGGGGTGACTCCATGATCGGCGCCGGAATCTTCGAAGGGGACCTCGTGGCTGTTAGGAGCCAGAAGGACGCCCGAGACGGTGAGATCGTGGCCGCGCTCATCGATGGCGAAGACGCCACCGTCAAACGCCTCCGTCGTCGTGGCGGAAAGGTGATTCTCGAGTCGGAGAACCCGGCCTACGAGCCCATGGTGTTTACCGACGGTGTGGAATTGGTTGGCAAGGTCGTCAGCGTCCTGAGGCGCTATCCATAAGGTCCAGTTCGCCGGTAAACGAATACTCGGCCGGCCCGGTCAGCCAGGACACGCCGTCCCGAAATTCGACCCGAGCCTCACCGCCTGGGGCAGTTATCGGGATCACTCCGGTCAGTCCCATCGCTTTTGAAGCCACCATGGCGGCGGCGACCATGCCGGTGCCGCATGCCCGGGTCTCCCCCACACCACGCTCCCAGACCCGCATAGAGACCCGACCGTCCCGAACTGTGATGAACTCGACGTTGGTCCCATTGACGAACTGTGGATCCGTCTCAACCCTGGGGCCAATCTCCGAGATCGGTGCTTTGTCCGGATCGTCAACGATTGTCACAGCATGTGGGTTCCCTACATCGATCAGGTCGTAGCGAGCGTCATCGATCGAGACATGGCCGGTGAACCGGGTTTCTCCCAGTTCCACTTCTACCTCATCTGATCGCACAGTGACCCGCCTCGGACCGAGTGGCGTATCGACCACAAACTCCGGTGTCCCAACCAGCCCCCGGTCGAAGGCGTATCTGGCCACACAGCGGAGACCGTTGCCGCACATCTCGGCTGGCGATCCGTCGGCGTTCCAGTACTCCATGACTATCGGATCCCCGGCGTTGACCACCAGGATCCCGTCCGCACCTACACCGATGCGTCGATCACAGATGGCCTCCGTTTGGGCGCTATCTAGATCCAGCGGCCCGTCGATGACCACAAAGTCATTCCCCAACCCCTGCATTTTCGTAAATCTCAACTGGCTTGTCCGTAGGCGTCTAGGAGACGCCGGGTCCGGTCATCGACATCATCAGTCCAGGGTATCCAGCGAACCCGCGGATCACGCTGAAACCAGGTCCGTTGCCTCCGGGCCAGTTTCTTGGTGTTCCGAGCCGCGAGGGTGATCGCTTCCGCGATGTCTCCGTCGGTCTCGACCGCTTCCAGGATTTCGCGGTACCCGACCGCGCTCCTCGCGGTCCGCCCCAGTCGATTTCTCAGTGAGATCACCTCGTCGATCAGCCCTCCTCGCTGCATCGCTTCCATACGCTGCTGGACTCGGTGTTCCAGAAGACTGCCTGGGTCCACCCCCATAGCGGTGAATTCGATCTCGGCCACATACCTCCGAACATTCTCCGCTGCTGCCGTCGATGCACGGGACGACGGTGTTTCGCCCGTCAGCCGAAGAACCTCCACAGCCCTGATAACGCGGCGTGGATTCAGAAGATCGACGTGCTCGCCTGCAAGGTCGTCGGCCGCCACCAGCTCGGATACGAGCCCCTCGACATCCGCCTTCTCGAGCTCCGATCGAATCGAAGGATCGGTCGGAGCAAATGAGAGCGGGTCCACCAACGCTCGGAAATGAAGGCCCGATCCCCCCGTGATGATGAGAACCGAAGCGTTGGAGTCTTGCATGATACGCCGGCCCGTTCTGCGGAACTCCGCCACGGTGAATTCCTCATCGGGCTCCGCGATATCAATCAGATGATGGGTTATCCCCTCTCGATCCAGAACCGTCGGCTTGGCAGTCCCGATGTCCATCCCCCTGTAGACCTGCATGGAGTCGACTGAGAGGATCTCCGCATCAAAGTGATGAGCCAATCGCACGGCGACCTCGGTCTTCCCAGAGGCCGTCGGCCCCAGGAGAGCCAGAATCCGGGTCAGACAGGGCTCCCTACGAGGTAGTGGGGCTTTGCTTCGGTCACGACGACATCCAGGAACAACCCTGACGGGTGGCTTCCGGCCACATGAACAAGTTTTCCGGTTCGCGACCTCGTTGTCGCCACGTCGTCTCTCTTGCGCGAGGGACCCTCGCTGAGAACCTCCATCGTCTGTCCGACTTCTTCCGTGTTGCGTTCGTAGGAGACTCGATCTTGGACCTGGACCAGTCTGTCGAACCGCTCCTGAATAATTTCTTGGGGGACGAACTTGTCGATCATCTCGGCAGCTCGCGTACCGGGGCGAGACGAAAAGATGAACATGAAGGCACTGTCGAATCGCACCTTTTCGACGACCTCCAAGGTCATCTCGAAGTCTTCGTCAGTCTCGCCGGGGAATCCCACGATGATGTCGGTTGATACGCCAAGGCCGGGGATGATCTCACGGGCCATACTCAGCCGATCGAGATACTTTGCCTGGGTGTAGCCACGATGCATGGCCCTCAGGATCCGGTTGGAGCCTGACTGGAGCGGGAAGTGCAGCTGCTCGCACACGGCCTCGGTCTCATACATTGCCAGGGCGACGTCCTCACGGAAATCGTTGGGATGGGGACTGGTGAAGCGAACCCGGCGAATCCCGTCCACCGAGCCGACCCGACGCAGCAGCTCGCCGAAAATGGGACGCCGCCTTCCGTCTATTGCGAGATCGCGTCCGTATGTGTCGACGTTTTGGCCGAGCAACGTCACCTCCACGACGCCCGTCGCCGCCAGCCGCTCGACCTCTCTGACAATGTCGCCGGGGCGACGCGACACTTCGACTCCGCGAACAGACGGGACTATGCAGAAGGTGCATGTGTTGTTGCATCCCACCTGGATGGTGACCCATGCGGAATGGGACAGCTCTCGCTTGACCGGCAAGGACGAAGGCATCGCCTGGAGCTCGTCGACAACCTCGGTGATGGGACCCCATTGTTCGGCGTGATCCAGGAGGTCGAGAACTCGATCGAGGTTGTGCGTTCCCATCACGACGTCCACCCAGGGAGCCTTTTCCCGAATCAGGTCTCGATCTTTCTGGGCCGCGCAGCCGCCAACGACCAACATCATTTCGGGGTTGATGTCCTTTATCGCTTTGAGCTGACCCAGGTTGCCGTACATCCGATTGTCTGCGTTCTCGCGGATCGTGCACGTATTGACGTAAACCACGTCGGCACTCTCGTAGCCATCGGTCGACTGCATTCCATCAGCCTCGAACAAACCGGCAATCCGTTCCGAATCGTGCTCATTCATCTGGCATCCGAAGGTGCGCACGAAGTAGTGCCGGCCCACACGAGTCGGAACGCGGCGTGCGGGCTCGCGCAAGGATGGATTGGGAAGCAGAACTGTCTGGGTCATGTCGGACGGACCGTCAACGGGCGAAGTCCGTCGCCCTGAACTCCCGAATGACCGTCACTTGAATCTGTCCGGGATACTGAAGGTCTTCCTCCAGCTTACGGGCAATCTGACGTGAGAGGTCTCGGGCCTCCAGATCGGTCACATCGCCTGGGTCAACAACCACCCGGACCTCGCGACCGGCTTGGAGCGCATAAACAGTGTCGACGCCTTTGAACTCCGACGCGAGCGCCTCGAGACGCTCGAGCCGTTTCACGTAGCCTTCGAGGGTGTCACGTCGTGCACCAGGTCGTGCTGCCGACACCGCATCGGCGGCCTGGACGACGACAGCCAGAATGGTTCTCGGCTCCACCTCGTTGTGATGGGCCTCGATGCCGTGGACCACTTCCGGATCCTCGTCGAAGCGTCTCGCGATTTCCGCACCGATCAGCGCATGCGAGCCATCCACTTCGTGAGTTACTGCCTTCCCAATATCGTGTAGCAGGGCCGCCCTTTTGACCGGGACCGGGTCGATCCCCAGCTCCGAGGCGAGCATTGACGCGATGTGCGCCGTCTCAATCAAATGGTTGAGAACATTCTGTCCATAGGAGGTTCGATACTTGAGGCGTCCCATCAGCGTCACAAGTTCGCCGTGCATACGGGACACCCCAGCCTCGACCAGGGCCCACTCTCCCGCGTCCCGAATGCTTTGCTCCACCTCCGACTGAGCCTTCTCAAATGCCTCCTCGATGGCAGCTGGGTGAATCCTGCCGTCGGCCACGAGCTTTTCGAGGGTGATACGGGCGACCTCGCGTCGCACCGGGTCGAATGACGAGACAGAGACGGCCTCGGGAGTGTCATCGACGATGAGGCTGGTACCGGTCACCGATTCGAGATGACGAATATTGCGACCTTCTCGACCGATGATGCGGCCCTTCATGTCGTCGCTGGGGAGATCAACCACAGACACCGTTGATTCCGTGACTACTTCGGACGCCAACCGTTGGATGGCGGTAGCCAAAATGCGACGCGCTCGGCGGTCGGCCTCTTCCCTTGCCTTTATTTCTAGATCGCGAACCACGATCATTGCCTCACGGCGGGCCTCGTCCTCAACCTGGGCGAGCACTTTTTCCTTCGCTGCAGCCACATCAACGCCCGCTACCTGCTCCAACTGGAACCGAGCGTCCTCTTTGAGCAGCTCCAACTCGCCTCGAGAACTGGTCAGTTCCTCCTCGCGGCCGATCAACATCGTCTCCCGCTGAGCGAGATTGGAGGCCCGCTGATCGAGAGTCTCCTCCCGTTGAGCGAGGCGCGTCTCCTGGTTCGAGATCTCGAGACGACGGTGCTCCAGGCTGGCGTCCTCCCGTTCTCGATAGGTCTCCGCCTTTGCCCTACCTTCCTCCTCGGCCTTGGTGAGGATTCGCTGGGCGTCGAGACGGGCGGTCGTGACCATGTCTTCGGACGAGACACCATCGACCTCCCGACGACGTCGTATCGAGGACCGGGCCGCCAAGTATCCTACGGCTAATCCGACGGCGAGCCCAAGGACCGACAGCCCTATCACCAGAGCGTTGCTCATTCCGTTCCTTCCCCGGCTATCAAAACAGACATGCCGAGCCCACAGGGGCCCGGCACACGTAAGGAGTCAACAACAAGGGCGGTCTGTCACCCGCTAGGTCGTCTTCTCTTCCTGATTTCGTCTAGATCCGGTTTGCAATTCAAATTTGTTTTCGTGTGCTCACTAGATGCTACACGGGGGATTGGTGTCGAAAACAGGTTCTATTCGTCGGCACCCGCCGACTCCTCGGCCAACTCCTCGGCCAACTCCTCGGCCGGCTCCTCGGCCGCTACATCGCCGAATCCCACCGCCTCATAGACCTTGGCCTGAAGTTGGAGAGCAACCTCAGGATTCTCCCTGAGGAATCGCTTGGCGTTCTCTCGTCCCTGACCCAGTTGGTCGTCGTCGAAGGTGTACCATGCGCCGCTCTTCTTGACGACGTCGTTGTCTACCGCCACATCGAGCAAGCTCCCTTCGCGGGAAATGCCCTGGCCGAACATGATGTCGAACTCGGCTAGGCGGAAAGGCGGGGCCATCTTGTTCTTGGCGACCTTCACCCGGACCCGGTTGCCGACATTCTCGACGCCGTCCTTGATTGCCTCGATACGTCGGATGTCGAGCCGGAGCGTGGCATAGAACTTGAGCGCACGCCCACCCGGGGTTACCTCCGGTGAGCCATACATCACGCCGATCTTCTCCCTGAGCTGATTGATGAAAACGGCGGTGGTCTTGGACTTGTTCAGGTTCCCTGCCAGCTTCCTCAGTGCCTGGGACATCAGTCGCGCCTGGAGACCAACGTGGGTATCGCCCATTTCACCCTCGATCTCGGCGCGGGGCACGAGGGCTGCAACCGAGTCGATCACCAGCACGTCTAGAGCACCGGACCGAATCAGCATGTCAGCGATTTCCAGGGCTTGTTCCCCAGTGTCGGGTTGAGAGATCAACAACTCATCGACATCGACGCCGATAGCCTTGGCATAAACGGGATCGAGGGCATGTTCGGCATCGATGAAGGCGGCGATACCTCCGTTGCGCTGCGCCTCGGCCACAATATGAAGGGCCAGACTGGTCTTCCCCGAGCTCTCCGGACCGTAAATCTCGACGATGCGACCTCTGGGGACGCCCCCGACTCCCAACGCAAGGTCGAGAGACAGCGCCCCGGTCGAAATAACGTCCACTTTGCGGTCTGCAGCCGCGCCCAACTTCATGATGGCGCCTTTGCCGTATTGACGTTCGATCTGGCTGACAGCCATGTCTAGGGCTTTCTCGCGTTCCACAGTTTCTCCTTCCAAAACCGGTATGACGATCAACATATCGCCTGGCACCGACAAGAACGTTTGCGTCCGGCAGATACTAGACCGAACAGGTGTTCGTAGTGTGTATTACCGCACCAGATGAAAGGTTTCAAGGGGTTCATAGTGGGGATGGCCACTCCCAAGCACGCTCTCGTAGACCACAACCGAGTCGCAGCGCCACGACAGGTCGAGGCCGGACGTCGACTCCACCAACCGCGTCACGTTTTTCTGCGGTCGTATCCGGCTCAGAGACAGATGGGCACGGAAGGGACGATCCTCCGGGGAAAGTCCGGCCGATTGGGCCGACTCGTCGGCAACGGTCGCCATCTCACCCAATTCCTCCGCTCCGCGATCGATGTCCAACCACAACACTGTGGCGCGTCTCGCGTTTGGAAAGGCACCCAGGTCGCCCAACCCAATTGTGAAGGTTTGAACGAGGTGGTCGGCGTCCATGGATCCGAGGAACCGGTCATAAGTGGGGTCGTCGATGGCTCCGAGAAAACGAAGCGTGATGTGCCAATTCTGGGGAGGCGTCACCTTCCCTGGGATCTCAACGTAGCGCAGCCGGTCGGCCACAGCCATCCGGATCTCCTGCGGAATGGGCACTGCGACAAAGATCCGCCTCAGTGCTTCCACCAACTCCCGATCAAGGCGAGTCGAGCCAACTGGAGAGCGGCCGTCGTGCCGTAGGCCCTGATCCGTTCCCGGTCGCCGCTGTATCGAAGCTCCTTGGCCTGTGCGTCTTCAGGTGTGGCCACAGCTATCACCACTGTGCCTGGTGGCTTCTCCAACGGGTCGGGACCGGCAGATCCTGTCACCGCGACTGCGACATCTACATCAAGGAGCGATTGTGCGCCGACGGCCATCTCCACAGCGGTGGCAGCGTCCACCACCGACGAGATATCCTCGACTCCAAGCAATCGCTGTTTGAGCTCATTGGCGTATGCAACAAGACCACCTCTCACTACAGCGGAGGAACCGGGTAGATCGGTAAGACGGGCCGCCACCAGACCACCCGTCATCGACTCGGCGGTCCCGATTGTGTAATCGAGATCCGATAGGAGGCGCAGCAGAACCCGTTCGATGGTCTCTTCGTCAGTGCCGAAGACGATATTCCCCAGGCGCCTCCTGACTTCGGTCTCGATCGGTTCAATCAGGGCAAGCGCCTCGACGGTCGAATCTGCCTTCGCCGTGATCCTGATCTTGATCTCTGATGCCGACGCCAGAAAAGCAATCGACGGGTTGGCTCCTTCGTACAGATCATCGAGTGTCTCAGCCACGTCTGATTCCGATCGGCCCCAGGTTCGGATCAGGCGGCTGACAATGACCTTCTCTTCACCCGACGCCGCCACCAGGCGCGGAATCACCTCACTGGAAAGAAGAAACTCCATCTCGGCCGGGACCCCGGGGACACAGAAAATCAGCTTGCCGCCATAAGAGATCGCTAGACCAGGGGCCGTTCCCCTCGGGTTCATCATCAACTCGGCGCCTTCAGGGTGATAAGCCTGACGGAGGTTGCTTTTGGGCATAGTCCTGCCCCTGCTCGCCCACCACTCCCGGAGACGCTCGGCGTAGTTGTCGTTGAACACCATGGGCAAGCCTGTCGCGGCACAGACGGCCTCCCGAGTGATGTCATCCTGTGTTGGCCCGATGCCGCCGGTCAGGATCACGGCGTCGGCACGCTCGAGGGCAGTTGATATCGAGCTCGCGATCCGCTCGTGATTGTCACCAACGGTCTGTTGGAAGTGCGCGTCGAAACCTCGCTCGGCCAGAGCAGCGCCAATGGTCGCCGTGTTGGTATTGATTATCTGTCCGAACAGCAGCTCGGTCCCGACCGCGATGACCTCGACGATCACAGCACGGTGGCCTCCATGTCGGGGCCGTACACACCTTCGTATGAAACTGTGACCCACTCCCCCGGCAGGCCCCGGTCCAGTCTGATGATTCCGTCGATCTCGGGCGCTTGCCGATGCGATCGGGCCACCGGGATATCGTCTTCGATCTGATCGATGAGGACCTCGTCGACCATGCCGATCAACTCGCGGTTCTTGTCCTCGGTGATCTGGTCCTGGATATCCGTCAGATGACGAAGTCGCTCCATGATGAGCTCGCGTGGAATCTGCCCGTCCATCGTTGCGGCAGGCGTCCCGGGCTCAGCCGAGTACGGGAAGAACCCGGCCCAATCGAGCTGAGCATCCTCGAGGAATTCGGCCAACTCATCGACGTCCATTTCAGTCTCTCCGGGGAATCCAACGATGAACGAACTGCGAAGTGCCGCGTTCGGGTCGAGGTCGCGGATTGAGGTGACCAGGCTCCGGTGCTTCTCAGGGTTGCCGGGACGCAACATGGCTCGGAGGAGATGCCGGGAAACATGTTGGAGCGACAGGTCGAAATAGGGCGCCACGAGCGGGTTTGACGTCATCGAGGCCAACAATCGCTCGCTTATCTCGCGGGGATGCAGATACAGGAGTCGGAGTCGCCGGAGACCCTGGATATCTGAGACAAAGGTGAGAAGGTCGGGAAGGCCGCCGGGGGCCTCGATGTCACGGCCATACGCGGCCAGATCCTGTGCGACGAGGACGACTTCGCTGACATCGGAAGCCACTAGACCGGCCAGCTCGGACCTGATCTCAGTAGGCCGTCGGGAGCGCTGCTTCCCACGGATGGACGGGATGGCACAGAAGGTGCAAGGTTTGTTGCAGCCCTCAGCAACCTTGAGGTATGCATAGGGCAGTCCGGTTTCGGGGCGACCGGTCGCATGAAGGATGTCCATCACCGGCCTGCGGCGCATCTCCACCGGATGCCAGTCGGTGAGGCCGTCGAGAACTCCCACCAACTCTCCGTATCGGTCGATGCCTAGCACCGCGTCGACTTCAGGCAATGCGTCTGCCACCTCGGTGCCGAAACGTTGGGCCATGCAACCGATCACCACTGATCGTGCGTCAGGACGCTTGGCCTGCTCCAGTTCGAGAATGGCGCTGACCGATTCGGCCCGAGCCTCCTCGATAAAGGCACAAGTATTTACCATCACCACGTCGGCGGTATCTGGGGATTTGGCCCATCCGTAACCCGCCTCCGAAAGCATTGCGACCAGCTTCTCGGAGTCGACCTGATTCTTGGCGCAACCGAGAGTTTCGAGATAGACAGTGGGACCAGGCATGGATGTGAGGTTAGATGCTATGTGTCGAAATAGGTCCGCGTCGACCTGCAACCGAGGTCGCGGTCAACCGGTCCGGCTGGCCTCAACCACCGCCAGCAGCGGTTTGGGCCCGACTGCGTCGGCCAGGGTGTTCCAGGTCGCAGTCGTGACCTTGCCGTCATCGTCGATCTCAGAGCAAGCCAGGTACACCACGTCCGCAAGCGCACCGAGCTTGTGATCGAAGTCGTACGCCTGCGAGACCGAGGTCCGGGCCAGTGGCGCGTCGCGGCGGCCCAGAGCGCGGATTGCCTCTTCTGCGAAGACCTGAGCCTCCTGGTCCATCAGATCTCGCGGAACAGGTAACGACGGAGGATGTCGAGACGGTCCTCCATTGACTCCGGCTCGAGGTACCAGAGCATGGCGGCAACTGTTGAGAGCAACGGATTGCCGTCTTGCGGCGTGAAACAGAATCCGACGATCTCGTTGCCGTTCCTCACAGCCAGGGTGTCGACAGAGACAACCGTCTGGCTCATGAGCCTCCCGTAGTAACCGTGGTCGCGGCCAAACGAAAAGACCTGGTTGGCCGACTTCTTGTGGGTCAGCGCCACCCGGGGGTTGGCCATGAGACGCTCCTTCACTTCGTCGACGGTGATCTCGTGGTCGAGCGTCAGCGAAAAGTGAATCGAGTGCATGTATTGGGTGTTCAGCTTCAACGCCGACGAGAAGAGGTTGACGTCGTAGCCCAAGGTGCCGAACAGGTCGTGGGCGTCGCGGGCGTGATGGGTCCCGAACTTCGGGTCGCTGTGGACCTCCACCGTCGGGCTTGCCACGAATCCGCCGTCTTGGGAGATGTCGTTGGCGCGTCTTATGCAAAGAAACCGCCCGTCGACCAGATGATCGGACCCATCGGGATCAAGACCTAGCTGCTTGACGAGCACCGAGATGTTGTGCGTGTTGCACGAGACGATGTGAATGAACCTGTCCTCGCCCCAGACGAGAGCCTCATCATTGATGCCCCTGGCGTACATCTTCCCAAAGCCGTACTCGGATCCCTGGGCCATGAAACCAATCGGGCCAGAGGCTTTCTCGTAGAACTTCTCTTTCATTTTGTTGCCAACGGGAGTGCAGTCGATGACGATGGTGGCCCCTTCGATTGCCTCCCACGCTTCGTACTTGGGGGCGTGGCCCAGCTCCTCAAAACTCGACTTTCTCTCCTCATCCACGACGAGAACCGCGCCACGACGTTCCAGATCGGAAACCTTCGCCTTCTCCGTGACCAGCGGAGTGCGCTTGTGAAAGGTGACTTCGTCGATCCCGAAGTGTTCTTTGTTGTCGGCCAGCAGGCCGATCAGGGGCTCACCGATGGTTCCGGTCCCCACGATGTGGATGGTCTTCATGAGAATTACCTCGGATGAATGGAGATGTTCATTTCCGGTGGTTCATCGTACCGAGCCGGGCTGCCGACTACACCAATAGCGGGTCGGTGATTACCTCGACCAACGCAGGTCCCTTGTGGTCGAGGCCACTCCTGATAGCGCTGGAGAGGTCCTCTACCGTCTCCACCCGAACCCCGAACCCGCCGCAGCTCTCGGCAAACCTCGCGAAGTTGGGGTTGCTGAGTGCGGTTTGCCAAACGTCATACTCGGCCGCACGCTGCTCTTTGGAGATCTTCCCCAGTTCGGAGTTGACCAGGACGACAGCGGTGATGTTCATCCCGTACTTGACCGCGGTCGTGAACTCCATGGCATATTGACCAAATCCACCGTCACCGGCCACGACCACAACCTGGCGACTGGATCCAACCGCCGCCCATGCCCCCATCGCAGCCGGTAACCCAAAGCCGATCGAGCCCAGATAACCCGACATCAGGACCGATTGGTTGGCAACTTCGAAGTAGCGGCCAAAGGAGTATGTGTTGTTGCCTACGTCGACGGCAATCACCGCGTCGGGGTCAACCTCCCTGCTGAGGCTTTCGAATATCGCCGCCGAGTTGATCCCGGTGCCACTGTCGTCCATGGCACGGGAGTGCTTCTCGTCACGCCAGATCTTCCACCGCTCCGCTAACTCACCGATGCAATCGATGGTCTGAAAACTCGGGGGCAAAGCTCGCTTGATCTGCGTTGCAGTCACGCCCACGTGTCCGAGGACGGGGATGTCCACGGCATGGAATCGCCCTAGGGACATGGGGTCGTAGTCGATCTGGATGATCGGCTTGTACTGGGCGATTCCGGTGTGGTTAGCGAAGCTCGCCCCAAACACCACGAGAAGGTCGCTTTCGTTCATGAACCAGGAGGCGATGGGAGTTCCGCTCCGGCCGAGCACCCCGCAGCCGAGAGGGTGGGTATCGCTGATCTGGCCCTTGGCTTTGAAGGTGGTCACTACCGGAGCGCCGACCCGCTCCGCCAACTCGATGATTGGCTCCATGTCGAAACGGGCGCCGGCCCCGATGATGAACAGGGGACGCCTCGACGAGGCAAGTCTTGACACTGCCTCCTCCAGGACCTCCGCAGACGGGGACGCACGACGGTCTCCGGTGCGGCCCTTCGATGATCCAGGCTCGCGGTCGCTTGTCAACACCTGCACCTCGTCGGGCAGCATGAGATGGCTTACCTCACGTTCCACTAGGGCTGTCTTGCAAGCGATGGTCATCAGCTCGGCGTGATCCGACTCCGCCTGAATGGTCTCGGAGTAACGAGCCACGTCGGCAAAGGCTGCCTGGAGATCGAGGTCTTGGAAGGCACCGCGACCCTTTGTCTTTGATGAGACCTGCCCGGATATCGCTAGCACCGGGGCACGGTCGACTTTCGCGTCGTAGAGACCAGTGAGGAGATTCGTCGACCCCGGTCCGGCGATGCCAAAACACGCTGCGAGTCTGCCGGTCAGTTTCCCGTAGGCGCTGGCAGCAAACGAAGCCGCTCCCTCGTGACGAATCCCAATGTAAGTGAGATCACCCCGTCCCTCGGCCTCTCGCATCGCATCGGCGAAGCCGAGGTTCGAATGACCGACCATCCCGAAGACATGCGTGATACCCCAGTTGACCATCGTCTCGACGAGGACGTCGCTGACGGTCCGAGCCCGCTCCGGTTCGGGAGGCAGACCGACGTAGACACCGTCGTCACGCACCTCAGTGGCGAAGCAGGTAGGGCAATCGGTGAAGCCTTCCGGGGGCACCCCGGTCAGCGGGTTGTAGTCGTAACCATGCCAAGGACAGCGAAGCCATCCCTTTTCGATGGAGCCCTCGCCGAGTGGCCCGCCCTGATGAGGGCATTTGTTGTCGAGGGTGCCGTAGGCGCCGTCGTGATGCACAAGAGCGAAGCTGCGGCGCCCCACAGTGATCGTTTTGACCCGACCCTCGGGTAGATCGTCTAGTTCAGCCACCTTGTGCCAGGTGACAT